>CAKTXB010000143.1 GCA_934630555.1 uncultured Oscillospiraceae bacterium | reverse complement strand
AAAAAAGCCTCGCAGAGTTCGCGCCCGCAGGCGCGAAAAAATTCCGGATCATTTTCGGCGGCGGCGTGTACGTCGCCGAAAATACTTTACGTCATGCAAGTGTGGAATTTGTGCGCTATAAGCGCACAAATGATACGCACAGCATGGCGCAAGCCTTTTCAAACGTGAACCCAGCGCAGCGGTTCGCGTTTGAAAGCGTGTCAAAAATACTTTTTTGACACGCTCTCAAACGGCCTGCCCAAATTCGGGCAGGCCGTTCTTTTTGTTTTTTTACCAGAACGACGGATCGTTGGAATTGACCGGGCCGTCATTGCTGGGATCGCCGGTATTGGTATCCGGGTCGGTCGGGTCAACGGACGGGTCGCCGGTGTAATTGCCGTTCTCGTCAAAGTCGCTGCCGTCGCCCGTATCGACCGGCACATCCGGCTCGACCGTCTCCAGCGGCTCCAGCAGCAGCTTGCGGTCGCGCTTCGTGTAGTCGCTGCGCGCCACCTTCTCCTGCGAGATCTCTTTGTCGTCCTTGTCCATGAAATGACGGTACGACATGACGGACATCCCCGTGTAAGCCGTTTGCAGCACCTGCTTCACGGTGTAGGTGTTGCCCTGCGCGTCCGTCGCCACATTGTCGTTCACCGTGACCTCAAACGCGTCGGAATCCTTTGCATCCGCCGTGAGCACGCCCACGGTCTTCCACGGCGTAGTGGACAGCGTGGTGTATGTCATCTTGATGTGGTCGTAGTCCTTTTCTTCCTTCGTGCCCACCAGTGCAATGTGCACATAGCCGCCGGAGACCGACGCGTCCACACGGATGGGATGACTGGTGGAGTTCTTGAACTTGAAGTCCAGCGAGCCCCAGTAGATGGTCGCGTCCTGCCCCATGTCCACATACGTCACCGTGAACATATGCGGCGCGCGCTCCACCACATCCAGATCGGCGTACAGCACGCACTCATAGATGGTCGACGCCACCTGGCAGATCCCGCCGCCGGTCTCGGCCTCGCTCTTGCCGCCGGTCTGATAGATGGTGGCCGGCATATAGCCCTTCTCCGGCGTGCGCTCGCCCACGATGTTGTTGAACGAGAATACCTCGCCCGGATTCAAAATGGTGCCGTTAATGGCTGCGCAGGCCAGCTCCAGATTCTTGGTCCGGTTCGCAATGGCCGTGTGCGGGCTGTCATATTTGGCAAGCGTCGTGGAGAAATACTCCTTTTCCAGCTGCTCCAGCGTCACCTCCGGGATCATGTCCTGCATCTGGATGGTGAACGTCTCGCCGGCGTCGGCCATGGCGATCTGCTGCGTGTAGTACTCCAGATCAAAGCCAAAGCCCTTCACTTCTTCCACGAGCTTGTGGTTCTCCTCGTCGTAATACGCGTCCACCATATCGGTGCAATACTTGTCGTAATACGGCTGCAAGTCGACTGGGTCGCACGGCGTGGTGTCGTAGCCGAACTTCAGGTCCGAGAAATCCGCCGCGTCATAGCGCGCCAGCACAGCCTCATACAGCTTGTCGGCGTCCAGCGATACCGCCGGCGAACCCGTGATGACCGTGATGGTCTTTGTCGCTTCGTCGAACGACACCACTGGGTCCATGCGCTTTTTCTCCGCCTTTTCCGCCGCCTTGTCAATGACGCTGCGGATGTAATCCGTGTCCAGATCCATGCTCGACACCAGATCCACGTCATGGCGCGTCGTCTGTGCCTTGCGATACGTGAGAATGGCTGCGATCGGCCCGTGGTCACGGCCATAGCGCATCGCGGCGTCCACCGCCTCGTCCGCGCTCAGCGTCAGGTTCGTCGCCTCCGAATCGAGCGTCAGCTCCTGATCCGGCAAAACGATCCGCAGCGTATCGGCCTGGAAATTGGCCTTCACCGTGTCGCTCACCGCGGCAATGGCCGCCTCGCGGTTCAGTCCGCCCACGCTCACGCCCGCCACATACACGTTCGGGAACACGGCGTGGCCGCCCATGATGGTAAAGCCGTAAATGCACACCGCCAGCGCCGCCACCAGCACCACACCGCCAACTGCGATGAGCGCCTTCACGCCGCCGGACAGGCCCTTTTTGCCGCTTTTCGGCTGCCGGGCGGTCTTTTCCGCCGCCGTACCTTTACGCGCCGGGGCGCGGCTGGCCTCAAATTTACCTTTCTTTCTGATAAAGATCCCCTCCTATAGTCCAGGCGGCCAACGCCGCCGCAGGTGTCTTTTTTGTGCTGCGCCATCCAAAAACAGACCGGCCCGATGACCGGCCGGCAAGCCGAAGCTGCCGCTTTGGATAGCTTGTATCATTATAGAATACCCATCCGATTTTTGCAATGCCATTTCCGCCAAGAATGCGGCGGGAAAATCTGAAATTATGGTTCAGAATTGAAAGCCCGCCCAAATTTCCCGCCATACACGCAAACAAAAGCGGCTGTTCTTTTTCCAAAAAACAGCCGCGCGAGCGTGTCAAAAAAGTATTTTTGACACGCTTTCAAACGCGAACCGCTGCGCTGGGTCCGCGTTTGAAAAGACTTGCAGTCCTCTGCGCGCATAATTTTTGCGCCTTTGGCGCAAAAATTCCACACTTGTGGACTGTAAAGTATTTTCGGCGACGTACACGCCGCCGCCGAAAATGATCCGGACTCTTTTCGCGCCTGCGGGCGCGAACTCTGCGAGGCTTTTTTGACAGACTGAAGCGGCTGTTCTTTTTCTAAAAACAGCCGCTTTTATTTTTGTCAGCACCGTATCGTTTGGCAAGAAACCCCGGTAAGCGATCTTTCGTCAAGGCAAGGGCAGCGCCGCATGATTCGGCGGAAACGGCCCGGAAAAGCGCGCGGAGAAATCGCGCGGCGCCGCCTTATTTCTGCATCCTGCGAATATCGCTGCCGCGGAACTGGTAAAGCTCATAGCTCCCCAGCAGCCGCGAGGCCGTCTGCGCGCCATAGCGCCGCTCCAGCTCCTGCGCCGGGAGATTTGCCGAAATGATCGTCGCGCGCCCCGCCTGCAGGCGTGTGTTCACGATCTGATACAGCGCCGACACCGTAAACTGCGTCGTCATCTCCGTGCCAAGGTCGTCCAAAATCAGCAGATCGCAGCCAAAATACCGCGCCGTGGGGTCGTGTCCGGCCTTCTCGCCAAATTTGGCCGCCTCAAAATCCGCAAACGTGCGGACGGCCGTTTCATACGTCACCGAGAACCCCCGGTCAGACACAACGCGCGCGATGCACGCCGAAAGATACGTCTTGCCAAGCCCCGTCGCGCCCAGCATCAAAATGGAGCCGCTGCCATGGCCAAACGTGCGGGCATAGTGCTGCGCGCCCGAGAGCACATACTGCATGAGCGTCCGCGGGCTCACGCCCAGCGCCGGGTCCACCGTGTCGGGGTAATAGTCCAGCCGAAAGCGCTCAAAGCTCTCCCGCCCCGCGCCCAGCAGCTGCGAAAGCTCCTTTTTCTGCTCCTGCCGGCACAATTCGCGCAGGCAGTCGCACATCACCGCGCCCACGTAGCCCGTGCCGCCGCACACTGTGCAGATGGGCGTGTCCTCCAGATCCTCGGGATTGATCTCGTTCGCCTCCAGGATCCACGCCCGCTCCTGCTGCAAGGCCAGATTTTCCCGCCGCAGCCGCTCCATGGCCGCCTGCGGGTCGCTGCCCGCGCGGAAGCACACCGCCATGACGTGCGCCGACGTCTTGCGCAGCTGGCTGTCGATCTCCCGCAGCCGCGGCTGTGCGGCGTAGATGGCCTGAATGCGCGTGCGCGTCTGCGCTTCGTGCTGCTGCCGCTCGGCAGCCAGCCGCGCCTCGGCGGCGCGCAGCACCGTTTCGGAATACGCCATGCTCAATCCTCCCCGTAAAGCCCCTTGCGGAGCATTTTATCGACCGCCTGCTTTTCTACCTCTGACAGCTGCCCGCCGTGCTGCTGCACACTGCCCGCGCGCTGCGCCGGGCG
This sequence comes from uncultured Oscillospiraceae bacterium, assembly GCA_934630555.1. GTDB lineage: Bacteria > Bacillota > Clostridia > Oscillospirales > Oscillospiraceae > CAG-170. The sequence goes on along the minus strand of CAKTXB010000143.1, from coordinate 1,392 downwards.
GCGGTCACCCGCCTCGATCTGCTGCAAGCTCGTAAAGCCCTGCTCGTGCCAGCTGCGCAAAATGGCGTGCATATACGGCCATTTCAGCCCGCCCGCGCCAAGGCACGTCTTTTCATACGCCTTTGCGATCACGTCGTCGTCAAAGCCCCATTCCAGCCACGCGGCCACATATTTTTCCTCGCCCGGCGTCAGCCTGCGCCCGCCCAGCTGCAAAATATCCGCGATCTGCCCCGTGCGGCTCTGGCGGCGCAGCTGCTGCTGCATATAGGCCGCCGCCTGCTCCACGGTCTCAATACCGTTGTCCGCCCCGCGCCCGGCCTCTTTTTCAATGCTCCGCAGCGAGGGCATCCGCCCCGCCCCGCGCGCCCGGCTGCGGCTGATGCAGTAATACACCAGCATGGAGATGACCTCCACCGGCAGCCCCAGATAGCGGTACAGCCCCAGCAAAATTTTCAGTTCCTCCGTAGACAGCACGCGGCCCAGCCGCCGCTGCACCTCGCCCACCATGGTGGGAAATTCCGGATTCGTGGCATATTCGCGCGCCAGATCCTGTTCGGAATACACTGGTGCCTCCGTGCGCTCCAGATGCGCGGGCGTCCGCTCGGGCAAAAGCCCCAGCTGCCGCAGCGTGGCCGCGGCATAATCCAGCTGCTCCGCGCTGTAGCCCAGCACGCTGCCCGCCGTGTCCGGCGCGCCGCCGCCCTGCAAATACACATACAGCAGCGCCGCCTCCGGGCAGGCCGCGCCCACCAGCCTGCGCACCGTCTGCGCGTCCAATGTGACCGCGCGTGCCTCCATCCCGTTTGCCACTTTTTTCGTTCCCCTTCGCGTTCATTTGCGCCTATTCTACCACGCCCGGCCGCCGCTTGCAAGGCAGCCGTCGCCCTGCCGCGATTTTCCACTGCAAAAAAGAAACGAAATGTTTACAAAATCCCCGCCGCAGCTACTTTTCTTTTGCGCGCGTTTGCGCTATAATGTATTCGGATTTTTATAGGCTGGTATTTTATGCCGCGCATTACGATTACCGTAAAATGAGGAAGCAACATGGAACTGCTCTGCCCCGCCGGGTCGATGGAAGCGCTGCGCGCCGCCGTGCAGAACGGCGCCGACGCCGTCTACCTTGGCTGCGATACATTCAACGCCCGCATGGGCGCCCATAATTTTTCCGCAGACGAACTGCAGCAGGCCGTCGTCTACTGCCACGTGCGCGGCGTCAAGGTACACCTGACGCTCAACACGCTCGTCAGTGACCGCGAAATGGCCCGCGCCGCCGACGTCGTCCGCACCGCCGCCCTGTTCGGCGTGGACGCGTTCATCGTGCAGGACCTCGGCATGGTCTCGCTGTGTCAGGAAATCGCGCCGCACATCCCCATCCACGCCTCCACGCAGATG
>CAKTXB010000142.1 GCA_934630555.1 uncultured Oscillospiraceae bacterium | reverse complement strand
CAAAAAGCAGTGGGCGGCTGCAAGCCTGCCGATTTCGGCAAAAATCCCCCGGAACGGGCGTTCCGGGGGATCAAAATTCTTCCCTTATTCGTTCTCCAAAGCCATCATCTTATCAATGCGGCGCTGGTGACGGTCCACGCCGGAGAAAGGCGTATCGAGCCAGGTATCGACGATCTCCAGCGCGAGCATTTCGCCCACAACGCCGGCGCCGAGGGCCATCATATTTGTGTCATTGTGCTCGCGCGTGAGGCGGGCGGACATTTTGTCGCTGAGCAGGGCGCAGCGGATGCCTTTGATCTTATTGGCACTGATGCTCACGCCGATGCCGGTGGTGCACAGGACGATGCCGCGGTCGCATTCACCGGAGGCCACGGCCCGCGCGGCAGGGGCGGCAAAGTCGGGGTAGTCGCAGCTGGTCTTGTCATAGCAGCCGAAGTCCTGATAGGCGATCTTGCGCTGGTCGAGATGCTTTTTGAGCGCTTCCTTCAGGTCCAGCGCGCCGTGGTCACAGCCAAGAGCAATTTTCATGATGATACCTCCAAAATTTTGCGGGCGCGGAGCCCGAAAGTCGATGCAGTTATGCAGTGCCGAGGGAGAGAAGCAGCAGAATGCTGCCGGCCATGCGCACGGCCAGCAGGGCGGCAATGCCGAGCATGGGCGCGCGCTTTGTGCCGCGGGCCAGCCAGCGATCCCACACGAGCGCGCAGACAGGCAGGCAGCCGAGCGCCGCCGGGGCAAGTCCAAACAGCCAGCCGATCAGGGCTGCGATATACAACCAGACCAGCAGCGCAGCCGTGAGGTCGCCGTGGCGCACGGCCAGGTAGACACACGCAGCGGCGCAGAAGGCGGCGTAGATCTGCAGGACAGTCTCTACGATGCCATATACCGGAACGGCCTCCAACAAAACGAGCCGGAGCGACTGCACGAGCCACAGCGCCAACGACTGCCAGAAGCGCACGTCAAGCAGGACTTGCCAGAAGTGCAGAGAATAAGCCAGCATGGCGCCGGGAATGCGCGTGAGCACGGTCCAGAGCGCCAGCATCAGCCAGTAGCCGAGCAGTGCGGCAAGTGTTCGGGCGATGCGCCCGCGCTCCGCGCGGTGTACGGCACGCCAGATGGCGGCAAAGGCCAGCGGCACGAACAATACGGCGGCGTAGAACAGCACGGACGGTGCAAAATACGCGCCGACAGCAAGATAGGCCGTCGCGGCCAGCAGCTCCAGCGTACAGCGGCCAAAGGAAGCCGTTTGGCTGACGCGCCACCAGCGGAGGAAAAAAGCCAGCGCCAGCAGCAAAAACGGCAGCACCTGCGTATCATAACTCAAATCAAAGGTCAGCAGCGCAGTTGCAAACAGCGGCACGGTGGCGTGCGTAGTCAGCTGACGCGCGATGCAGTAGAATGCGGCAACGCACGCAGCGGGGGATACAAGATAGTAAAGTGCAAAATAAAGGATGTCCGGCGTGGAAGCGTGCCGGAGAAAGCCGGGGCCGGCCTCCAGCCGGAGCACCTGCACCTGTAAGCCGGCCGCCGCAACGGCGCAGAAAAGCATCCAGAACACGTCACTGCGCGTGATCGGTGCATATGCGCTGACGAACTGCGGCGCGGGGCGGTCCAGAAAGTCGATCCATTCCAGCGTATAACGCCGGGGGCGCAGGGCGCGGAAGCAGAAGCGAAAATGGACAGACAGCACCAGAAGGAGCGCAGCCAGCAGGGCGGCCGTCAGCCATGGGGTCGTTTCAGTCCAGACAAGCACCATACTGCACCCTCCTTTGGTGGTTTGATAAGGCCATTATAGCTGTTTTGGAGGAAAAATGCAATGTGTAAGATGCAAAGCGCCCCACGCAGCGATGGCTGCGCGGGGCGCTTGCTGGTTCAATGTTTACTGCAAAGCCTTCGGAGTGAACGTGTAGGGAAGCAGCGCGGCGAGTGTGGTTTCCTCCCATGTGCCATCGCTGCGGGCGAGGAGGACGCGGAAGTCCGGATCGCAGAACTCCGCCATGACCTGCCGGCAGACGCCGCAGGGGCCGCAGAGCGGGCCGCCGCTATCCGGCTCACCGGCTTTCCCGCCGGTGACGGCGATGGCGGCAAACGCGCGTTCCCCGGCATAGACGGCGGTGAAGAACGCGGTGCGTTCCGCGCAGTTTGTCGGGCCGAACGCGGCATTTTCGATGTTTGCGCCGCAGTAGACCTTGCCGTCCTTTGTCATGAGCGCTGCGCCGACGGTGAAGTTGGAATAGGGCGCGTAGGCGTGCGTGCGGGCTTCAAGCGCCTGCTGCACGAGCTGCGCATCGGTCGGATGGGGCATGGAGAACACTCCTTTCAGTCAGAAACGATGTCGCGGGCAAAGCTGCGGCCCGGGGTGTCAAGCTGCACATCCAGCAGTTCGGCGGCAGTGGCTGCAATGTCGCAGAAGCCGGGGCGCGTGCCGAGGTTCACGGGCTTGACGTGCTTGCCGAACATGACGAGTGGGATATACTCACGCGTATGATCGGTGTGTTTGGTAAAGCCGGGGTCACAGCCGTGGTCGGCGGTGATCATGACCATATCGTCCGGGCCAAGCGCTGCCAGAAGCGAGGGCAGCCAGGTGTCAAATTCATGCAGTGCGGCGGCATAGCCGTCGCTGTTGCGGCGGTGGCCGTAGAGCATATCGAAATCGACCAGGTTCGTGAAGCACAGGCCGGTGAAGTCGCGCTTGGCAGCGGCCAGCGTCTGGGCCATGCCGTCGGTGTTGGATGTGGAGTAGGAAAACTCCGTCATGCCGCGGCCGGCAAAAATGTCGTGGATCTTGCCAATGGCGATCATGTCCTTGCCGGCGGCGACCACGGCGTCGAGCAGCGTGGTCTTGGGCGGCTCGAGCGAGAAGTCATGCCGCCGGGGCGTGCGGGTGTAGGGCCAGTCGCCGTTGAACGGACGGGCGATGACGCGGCCCACGCCGTGCTTGCCCTTTAAAATATTCCGCGCGATGCGGCAATATTCATAGAGCTGCTCGGGGGAAACAATGTCCTCATGCGCGGCGATCTGGAATACGGAGTCGGCGGAGGTGTAGACGATGAGGTCGCCTGTTTCAATGTGCTGTTTGCCGTAGTCCTTGATGACCTCGGTGCCGGAATAGGGGCGGTTGCACAGCACGCCGCGGCCCGTCTGCTCCCGGAAGGGCTTCAGCACCTCTTCGGGGAAGCCATTCGGATAGGTGGGCAGCGGCCGGGGCGACACGATGCCGGAGATCTCCCAATGGCCGATGGTGGTGTCCTTGCCGCGGGAGAGCTCCTGCAGCCGCGCCAGTGCGGCAGTGGGCTGCGCAGCCTTTGGCAGAAAGTCCACGCCGTCCAGGTTGCCAAAGCCGGCGGAAATGAGATTCGGCATGGCAAATTCTTTAGACGAGGCACACGAGCGCAGCGTGTTTGCACCCACGTCGCCAAAGTCGGCGGCGTCCGGCTCTTCGCCGACGCCAAACGAGTCGAGCACGATGAGGAAAATGCGTTTCATAGCGAATGCCTCCAAAATCACTTTTCCAGCTTGACGGCCGTCTTGAGCGCCAGCTCCATCATCTGCGTGAACGAGTTCTGCCGCTCTTCGGCAGAGCAGGCCTCGTGGGTGAGAATGTGGTCGGAGATGGTGCAGATGGCCAGTGCGTGCTTGCCGCAGCGGGCGGCGTTCATGTACAGCGCGCCGGATTCCATTTCGGCGGCCATGACGCCCATCTTGCCCCAGGCATTTGTGGCCTGCAGCGCTTCGGGCAGCTCCGCGTCGTCGCCATAGAAACGGTCGGAGGAGAGCAGATTGCCGACGTGATAACGAACGCCCATTTCCTTGGCGGTGTTTACACAGGTCTCCAGCATATGATAGTCGGCAATGGGGGCAAACGCGCCGGGCAGATGGTACTGACCGGCCCACGCGGAGTCGGTGCACGAGCCCTGACCAATGACGATGTCACGCACATGGATATGCTCCTGCATGGCGCCGGCGGAGCCGATGCGGATGATGTTTTCGACCTCAAAGAAGTTGAACAGCTCCCATGAGTAAATGCCCATGGACGGCATACCCATGCCGGAGGCCATGACGGAAACGCGCACGCCGTTATACAGGCCGGTGTAGCCCTGTACGCCGCGGACATTGTTGACGAGCCTGGCGTCAGTCAAAAAGTTTTCAGCAATGAATTTTGAACGCAGCGGGTCGCCGGGCATGAGCACAGTCTGGCCAAAATCTGCGGGGGTGGCGCCAATATGGGGGGTCGGATAATTTGCCATAGTGAAATTCTCCTTTATGTTCAGATTTTAATGGAAATCTTGCCTGCGTACTGACAGTATACCGCGTTTTGTGCGAGCGTGCAAGAGGTATTGCGAGGCCGACGCGCAGCGGCGGGAGATGTTATACGGCTTATTATGTGCTTTCACCGCGCAGGCGGATGATCTCGTCGCGCAGGACGGCGGCGTACTCGAATTCCATCATCCTGGCGGCTTCCTTCATCTTCTTTTCCAGCTTTTCGATCTCGCGTTCGCGTTCTTTGCGCGTGAGCTTGATGCCGGCCTTGCCCTTGGCGGCGGGCTCAGGCGATTCGGAAATTTCGATGAGGTCGCGGACAGACTTGACGATGGTTTTCGGCGTGATGCCGTGCGCCTTGTTGTAATCGTCCTGAATTTTACGGCGGCGCGCCGTTTCATCCATGGCGGCGCGCATGGCGGGGGTGATCTTGTCGGCGTAGAGGATGACGCGGCCGGCGGCGTTGCGCGCGGCGCGGCCAATGGTCTGGATGAGGCTCGTTTCTGAGCGCAGGAAGCCCTCTTTGTCGGCATCCAGAATGGCAATGAGCGACACCTCCGGCAGGTCCAGTCCCTCGCGCAGGAGGTTGATGCCGACGAGCACGTCAAATTTGGCAAGGCGCAGGTCGCGGATGATCTCCATGCGCTCCATGGCGCCGATGTCGGAGTGCATATAGCGCACGCGCACGCCGTTCGTTTGCAGATAGGACGTGAGATCCTCGGCCATTTTTTTCGTCAGCGTGGTGACGAGCGTGCGCTCGCCCTTGGCGGTGGTGGCATTGATCTCCCCAATGAGGTCGTCGATCTGGCCCTCGATGGGGCGCACGAATACTTCCGGGTCCAGCAGCCCCGTGGGGCGGATGACCTGTTCGGCGATCTGCGCCGCGCGGGAGGTCTCATATTCCGCCGGGGTGGCGGACACATAGATGGCCTGATGGATGCGCTGCTCAAATTCCTCAAACTTGAGCGGGCGGTTGTCATAGGCCGACGGCAGGCGGAAGCCGTAGTCCACCAGGCTCTGCTTGCGGGCGTGGTCGCCGTTGTACATGGCGCGCACCTGCGGCAG
>CAKTXB010000141.1 GCA_934630555.1 uncultured Oscillospiraceae bacterium | reverse complement strand
TGATGGTCAGCGAGACCTCGCCGTCGGCAAAGGTCGTGACGGTGCAGTCACCCAGCGGCAGCCACAGCTTGCGGCACACACCCTCGGCAAACGGACGGTTGGCGTTGGCACAAAACACCTTGACGTTTTTACCATGTGAGATCATAGCGATGATACCTCTCTTATCTTAATCTTCCCGCAGTGATATTTTTTATCTTACTTTTAAGGCCCGAACGGCTTCGGGCCGTGGGTCTGGGTCATTCGGGCTTGGGCTGCTTGAGCTTGTGGCGGGCGGCCCAGTCCTTTTTGTTGGACTGGCGGGCGCGGGCAACGGCCAGCGCCTGCGGCGGCACATCCTCGGTGATGGTAGAGCCGGCGGCGGTATAGGCCCCATCGCCCACGGTGACGGGCGCGATGAGGTTCGTGTTGCAGCCGATGAAGGCGTAGTCACCGATGGTGGTGCGGTGCTTTTGCGCACGGTCGTAGTTGACGGTGACGGTGCCGCAGCCAAAGTTGACGTTCCGGCCAACATCGCTGTCGCCCACATAGGTGAGGTGTGCGATCTTTGTGCCGTCGCCGATGACGGAGTTTTTGACCTCCACAAAGTCACCGACCTTTACGCCGCTGCCGATGGCAGAGCCGGGGCGGATGTAGGCGAACGGGCCGACCTGTGCGTCGTAGCCGATGGTGGAATTGAAGGCGTGGCTGGCGCGGATGGCCGTGCCGTCGTCCACGCGGACGTTTTCAAGATAAGTGTTCGGGCCGATGGTGCAGTTCTTGCCGATGAGCGTATCGCCGCGCAGGATCGTGCCCGGCAGCAGCGCCGTGCCCGCACCGACGCGCACGGTGGGATCAACGTAGGTGTTGTTGTAATCCCAGATCTCCACGCCCTGGCGGGCCAGCTGATACAGAACGCTGCGGCCCAGCACCGGCTGCCACTGCGGCAGGTCCTGCAGGGAGGCGATCGCGTAGACGCCGTCGCGGTCGGTATACGGCACGCCGTGTTCCTTCAGAAAATCGGTAAAGATAAACTTGTCGTCCAGCGCGTCCATGAGCGCCTGACGGCTGACGGAGGCCACGCCGCTTTCGGCGGGCGCGTCGGGGAACGTGTCACCGTCATCGGGTGCAAACGGCAAAATCACCGCAGGACCGGTCACGACAATGACGTCTTCCTCCGATTCCTCTGCGGTGGATAAAAACACGTGCAGCTCATCGGACACGGAATCGGCCGGCGGGCAGCGAAAATCCATATTCTGCGCAAAGCACGCGCGCACCTCGCGCTTGAAACGCTCATGGCACACCATGAACACACGGCCGACGCCGCCCGCCTCCAGCGCGCTTGCCAGCCATGAAAGCACAGGCGTGCCCATGATGTTTTGCAGCATCATAGGCCGGGCAAGGCCGGTTTTGGCAGTGTCGTCCGGCACAAATACGATTGCAGAAAGTTCCGCCATGGAAAGCTCCTCCTGTTGGCTGTTTGCGGTGCGCGGCTGCGCATCCGCAGAGCGTCTATAGTATAACAGACAATTTGCGGTTTGTACAGGGCCGGCAGCCACAATTCCTGCGGAAAAACCGCCCTGTTTTCAGCAGTTTTTTGCCCGCCGGGCGCGTAAGATCCATTTTATAGAAGTTTTTCCATGTAGACCATGCTGTAGAGGCGGCCAAACTTTTCGGCACAGTTTTGGAAAAAGCCCACGCGGCGGTAGCCATGCTTTTCGTGAAAACGGGGGCTTGCCAGCGTGAGATAGGGGTCGTCTTCCGTATTGGGACAGGCAATGCAGGCATAGAGATTTGTCACGCCGATGGCGCGCAGGCGGTTTTCGAGCTCCGCATACAAAAGCTGCCCAAGGCCCTGCCCGCGATAGGCTTCATCCAGATAGATGGAAAGCTCGGCCGAGCGGTCATAGGCGCGGCGGGCGTGGAACACGCCGGCATAGGCATAGCCGGCCAGCACGCCGTCGACCCGGATGGTGATGTAGGGGTATTTTTCAAGCGTTTTGGCAATGCGTCCGGCAAATTCTGCTTCAGACGGCACGTCGTATTCAAAGCTGACGGCGGTGTTCTGCACATAGGGCGCGTAGATCTCCAAAAGGCGGGCGGCGTCCTGTGTGCTTGCGGTACGGATCTCGATCATGGTGGCAAGGCCTCGCTTTTGCCGGAATGCGTCCGTCAGCCTGCCTGCGCAGGCGCGGTTTTCCGGCAGATTCTTCGTCGCATTATACCATTGATTTTCGCAAAATACAATGCTACCCTAATAACGCGAATTTTCGTGTATTTTCAGGAAAGAGGCGCTCCCATGCAGAAAAACGATCCGGCGCTGCGGGCGCTGCGGTGCGCATTTCCGCGCACCATTCCCATTTTGACCGGCTTTTGCTTTTTGGGCATGAGCTATGGGCTGTATATGCACGTGTCCGGCTTTTCGTTCTGGTATCCCACGCTCATGGCGCTGACGATCTTTGGCGGGAGTCTGGAATTTGTGGCGGTGAGTATGCTGCTGTCGCCGTTTGCGCCGGTGCAGGTGTTTTTGACGGCGCTGATGGTACAGGCGCGGCACTTATTCTACGGACTGACGATGCTGGACAAGTATAAAGGACTTGGGTGGAAAAAGCCATATCTGATCTATGGAATGTGTGATGAAACGTTCAGCATCAACTGCTCGGCGGACGTTCCGGCGGATGTGGACCGCGGGTGGTTCTACTTTTTTGTGACGCTGCTGGATCAGTTTTACTGGGTGGCCAGCGCGGCAGCGGGCGCGCTGCTGGGCAATTTGCTGACATTTGACACCGAGGGGCTGGACTTTGTGATGACGGCCATGTTCGTGGTCATTTTTCTGGACTCGCTGCTGAAGGAGCCGCGCCACGTCAGCCACTGGGTGGGGCTGGGCGCGAGCGTGCTGTGTCTGCTGATCTTTGGGCCGGACAGCTTTTTGATCCCCGCCATGGCGGTCATTCTGGCGGCGCTGAGCGCGCTGCGGGGGCACCCGGCGATGCGGAAGGAGGCGGACTCATGACCCTGACACAGCAGATCATCACCATTGCCATGTGCGCGCTGGCAACGATGCTAACGCGGTTTTTGCCGTTTGTCATGTTCCGCGCCGACCGGCCCACGCCGAAATTCGTGCAGTATCTGGGCAAGGCCCTGCCGGGGGCGATCTTTGCGATGCTGGTGGTGTATTGCCTGCGCAATGTCAGCGTTGCCGGCGGCAGCCACGGCCTGCCGGAGCTCATCGCCATTGGCGTGACGGTGGGGCTGCATTTATGGAAGCGGCAGATGCTCGTTTCCATCGCAGGCGGCACGGTGTGCTATATGCTGCTGGTGCAGCTGGTGTTTTAACAAAAAAAACAAAAAAACAGTCCGCCGACACCGTTCGACGGACTTTTTTCAAGGACCATGGTAGCATAAGGGCACAGCTTATCCAAAACGAGCGTACTTCATATCCCCGGCGGCGCGTTTGCACCGTCATCCCACGATCCATCCCCCTGACTGTTTTTTATGGTCAGGGGCACTTTTTTAGAAACAGCTGCGCGCGTGCTTTTAGTAGCGCAGAAAGCGGCGCAGACGGTTTTCGGCGCGATGGAGCGTGCGGCAGACGCTGGATTTGTTGACGCCAAACTCCGCGGCCAGCGTGGGCAGATTCTTTTCTTCAAAGTAATAGCCATGCAAAACGCGGCGCTGCTTTTCGGTCAGTTCATTTTCCATGACGCTCTGCACGCGCTGCATGAGCAGCTGCGGACTCATGCGCGGGCCGCGGTAGCCGTCATAGACGATATTTCTCATTGCGGTAATACCCCCGTTCATAGTAGTGTTCGGTGAGCTCGGCCAGCTCGTTTGTCTGGCGGAGCATCTCGCTCAGGACGAGCTTGCGGCGCGTGAGCCAGAAGCGCGTGGGCTCGTCTACAGCCGTTTTTTCCTCCTGCCGCAGCTGGCGCAGCCGCTGCCGGAGCAGCTGCGCGGAGGCGCGGTAGGTTTCGGACAGGGCCAGGAGCGTCATGGCAGACGCCGGGGCGGCAGCGCCACCCGCAGATCCTTTAAAAAATAGTTCCGTGCAAATTCCGGCAGGCAGTCGCAACAGACCGCGCGCCCTTCCGGCTCATAATAGCTTTGACCCAGGTAGATCTCGCCGCCGCACAGGCTGCACCAGCGTGCGACCGGCTCTGCGGGCGCTTCCGGCGCGCGTGCCCGTTTGTTCTTGTTCATGGTACCGAACCCTCCTGCCCAATGAATAATTACCATTTATTGACAATCACAGTCTACTACACACTTCGTGTGATGTCAAGAAGAAAATTACAGATTTTGGTAAATTTGGGAGGGCACGAGCATGATGGGAGCACGGATCGCCGCGCTGCGGCGGCAGATGGGTCTGAGCCAGCAGGAGCTGGCGGCGCGGGTGGGCGTGAGCGCGAGCGCGATCGGCATGTATGAGCAGGGGCGGCGCGAGCCGGACTGCCGCGGTCTGGTGCAGCTGGCGTCGGCGTTGGATGTGACGACGGACTATCTGCTTACCGGCGAGGCCACGCCGCGCGACGGCGCGGCAGTATATGGCGCGGTGTGCGCGGCCATGCGGGAGCTTGGCGGCGGGCTGACGCTGCGCAGCGCGGACGGCGCGGAGCGGCCGTTTGACGCGCGGGAGCTGGCGCTGCTGCTGGCGGCGCTGCTGGGTTGACCGGCACGGCGCGATGGGGTATACTGGGCGCATCAAGGCTGCGGAGGTGGACGATGCGCGACGAAGAATTGATGCGCGCGGCGCTGGAGCTGGCCGCACAGGCGGCAGCGGAGGGCGAGGTGCCCGTTGGGTGCGTGGTGACGCTGGAGGACCGGATCGTGGGCCGCGGCCGCAACCGGCGCGAGGGCGCAAAGAGCGCTTTGGCGCACGCGGAGGTGGAGGCCATTGCGGAAGCCTGCCGCACGCTGGGCGGCTGGCGGCTGTGGCAGTGCACGCTGTATGTGACGCTGGAGCCGTGCCCCATGTGCGCCGGGGCCATTATGAACGCGCGCATCCCGCGCGTGGTGTATGGCGCGAAGGACCGGACAAACGGCTGCTGCGGCTCGGCGGTGGATCTGTTCATGCTGCCGTGCAGCCAAAAGCCGGAGATCGTGCCGGGGATCCTGGAGGCAGAGTGCGCAGGTGTGCTGACGGAGTTTTTCCGCGCCCTAAGGGCGCGGCGGGGATAGGCGGGGCTTTGGTTTTTGCAGCCTGAAAGGCTGCGCGGGGCTGCGGGGCTTCGCCCCGGTACCCTGTGGTTTTGGGTTTTGCAACCCTTTGGGTTGTGCGGTTTTGCTGGCAGTGCCTGCTAGGGGGGCGGCTCGGCCCCCCTTTCTTTCCCGCGGGGAAAGAAAGCGCCGCCGGCGGTGTA
>CAKTXB010000140.1 GCA_934630555.1 uncultured Oscillospiraceae bacterium | reverse complement strand
GTTCTGAGGCAACAACTTGCAAGTTTGGCGTGTTGCTCTGGCGAGCAGGGCAGACGTAGTTCCTTGCGGAAACGGACGTTCGTTTGCAACTAGCTGCAAGTTTGGTAACTTCAGTAGTGGTAATGCGGTAGAAGTCCACGCGTCCTAAAGCGCCTCTTTTCTCCCCATTCTTTTCTGGCAAGGCAGAAAAGAATGGGCCGCCGGAGGCACAGGTGCAGTGTTGCAGACACTGAGGCAAAAACGGTGGGCAAGCGCTAGCCTGCCGATTTCGGCAAAATCCGCCGGAGGCACGGTTGCGGTGGTACGACCACCGAGGCAAAAGCGGTGCCCCCGCACCGATGAAACAAAAAAGCGGTGACGGGCGCCAGCTTGCCACAAAATATACATTTTGCACAGAAAAACATTGATATTTTATAAAAAGTATGATAAAATTTACAAAAATCAAAAGGAGCGATTTTATGAAAAAGCGCATCTTCCTTTTGGCACTGTGTGCCATCCTGGTCTTCGGCTGTGCGGCAACGCCGGCCCTGGCGGCATCGGGGCGGGATGTTCGGCTTGAGAACGGTTTGACAGCAGATCTGAAAGAGCTGGGGCTATTTAAGGGCGTTTCGGACACAAACTTTGATTTGGAGCGTGCGCCGTCGCGCGTAGAGGCGCTGGTGATGCTGATCCGGATGCTGGGTAAGGAGCAGCAGGCGCTGGCCAGCGGCTGGTCGCATCCGTTCACGGATGTGCCCAAGTGGGCGGATCCGTATGTGGGCTATGCGTATGAAAATGGGCTGACGAAGGGCGTTTCGGCAACGGAATTTGGAACGCAGGCGGCCAGCGCAGAGATGTTTTTGACGTTTGTGCTGCGGGCACTGGGATATTCGGACGCAGGCGGTGTGGATTTTACGTGGAACGACCCGTATACGCTGGCGGCGCAGATCGGGATATTGCCGGACTGTGTACAGACGGCGGCGTTCTGGCGCGCGGATGCGGTGGCGGTCAGCTATGCGGCGCTATCGGTGTATTGTAAGGACAGCGAGCAGACGCTGGCGGACAAACTGATCGCGGCAGGTGTGTTTACGGAGACACAGTATGAGGATGTGTACCGTGCAGACGCGTTTTTGACGCAGGCAAGTATGCAGGATACGGCGCAGCCGGAAGCGAAACAGAGCACAGCAACGGCCTCGACTACGCAGGATACGGCGGCGGGAGAAAACTTCCATGGTAAAATATACACTGGTGGAGCGTATAGCAAGCGCTATCACTATGAAGCAGACTGTGCGGGCAAGAACAGTCATGAAATCACGTGGGAAGAGGTAAAACGGCGTGGACTGACAGCGTGCAGCAAGTGCGCCGAGCAGTAAGGACAAAGATCCCCGGCTGCCGCGGCAGCCGGGGATCTTTTAGAGAAACGCTTGAAATTCTTCCTCAAACAGGTCGCGGGCCAGGGTTTTGAGCCGGCTGCAATAGGTGCTGTAGGCGCGCAGGAGCGCGTCGGCTTCCGGCGTGAGATTGGCGCCACCTCCGTGTTTTCCGCCGGTCGTGGAATGGAGCAGCTTGAAGCCCAGCTGGGTCTCGGACGCTTTGAGGATGGTCCACGCCTTCGAGTAGGCCATGCCCATGGCAGCGGCGGCGGCGCGCAGAGAATGGTGCTCCTGCACGTTTTGCAGCAGCGCGGCGACGCCCGGGCCAAAGCATTTTTCATCCCGGAAGATGCGGACGGAGAGGACTGGTCGCAGTTTTGTTTGTTCCATGATTCGATTATATCGTAACTTTGGCCGGGCGGCAAGGGCCGGGCGGCAGTTTTGTTGACGTTTTTTTGCAGATGTGCTATTCTGGACACAGAATTACGAAGGAGGCGGCGGCGATGGAGCTGGCGCGGATGCTGGAGGTCCGGCCGGGCGTGACGGCCATCATCGGTTCGGGCGGAAAGACGTCGCTGCTGCTGCGTCTGGCGGCGGAGCTGGGTGCGTCGGCCCGTGTGATCGTTTGCACGACGACGCATATTCAGCCGCCGGAGGGAGTGCCGCTGCTGCTGGGCGCGGAGGCGGCGCATACGCCGGAGGTATTGGGCGTGCGCGGTGCGGTCTGCGTGGCGACGGAGGCGGCGCATGGAAAGCTCAGCGCGCCGGCAGTTCCGATCTCACAGCTGATGCAGTGGGCAGACTATGTGCTGGTGGAGGCGGACGGGTCGAAGCAGCTGCCGGTTAAGGCACACGAACCGCACGAGCCGGTCATTCCGCCGGAGGCGAACCAGACCATTGCGGTGTTTGGCCTGTTGGGGCTTGGACGACCCATTTGCGATGTTGCGCACCGGGCGGAGCGGTATGCACGGAGTTTGGGTGCTGCGGCGGATACGATCCTGACGCCGGAGCTGGCGGCGGCGCACCTTTCTTTGGAGGCGCTGCACACGCGGGTGCTGCTGAATCAGGCCGACAGGCCGGATGGACGGGCGCTTGCGCGGCAGATGGCGAAAAAACTGCGGACGCCGGTGTGTATGGCGTCTTTACGGGAGGAGTGGGCAGAATGCTTGTACTGATCCGGGGCGCGGGCGATTTGGCCAGCGGCATTGCGCTGCGGCTGCGGCGGTCGCACATACGGGTCGTGATGACCGACTTGCCGCTGCCGACGGCCATTCGGCGGACGGTCTGCTTTTCACAGGCGATCGTTTATGGAAAGACACAGGTAGAGAACGTGGCGGCGGTGCGCGCTGAAACGCGGGCAGATGTGGAGGCTGCGCTGGCGGCGGGCATTATCCCGGTGCTGGCCGACCCGGAGATGAAATGCCTTGTGTGGCTGCGGCCCGACGTGCTGGTGGACGCGGTGCTGGCCAAGCGGAACCTGGGCACGAAGATCACGGACGCGCCGCTGGTCATTGGCGTTGGGCCGGGATTCACGGCGGGCGCAGACTGCCGGTGTGTGATCGAAACAATGCGCGGACACACGCTGGGGCGTGTTATCCGCACGGGCAGCGCGCTGCCGAACACGAATATTCCGGGGCTCATCGGCGGCTTTGCGGGGGAACGCGTGCTGCGCGCACCGGACGACGGGATCTTCCGGCAGAAGCTGGACATCGGGGCCATGGTGCAGGCGGGCGATGTGGCCGGGGAAGTGAATGGCAAGCCGATGTGCTGCACGATCGCGGGCGTGCTGCGCGGGATATTGCCGGACGGTACGCCGGTACACAAGGGCATGAAATCGGGCGATGTGGACCCGCGCGGCGACGCGGCGGCGTGCCATACGGCCTCGGACAAGGCCATTGCCATTGGCGGCGGCGTGCTGCAGGCGATTTTGGAATTTACGGAAGTGTTAAAGGAGCGGTGACATGGCGGAATCAGAAGTGAAGCTGACAAAGCTGGCAAAGTGCGCCGGATGCGGCGCAAAGGTCGGCGCAGGCGTTCTGGCACAGCTGCTGGAGGGCATTCGGGTGCATCAGGACCCGAATCTGCTGGTGGGCTTTGACAAGAGCGACGATGCGTCGGTGTACCGTGTGTCGGACGAGCTGGCACTGGTGCAGACGGTGGACTTTTTCCCGCCGATCGCGGACGACCCATATACGTTTGGGCAGATCGCGGCGACGAATGCGCTGTCGGATGTGTATGCCATGGGCGGCGAGCCGAAGCTGTGTTTGAACATCATGGCCATCCCGGAGGATATGCCGCGCGAGGCGGTGCACGCGCTGCTGCGCGGCGGATATGACAAGGTATATGAGGCCGGGGCGCTCATTACGGGCGGCCACTCCATTTTGGACGACGAGCCGAAGTATGGGCTGGCCGTGACGGGGTTCGTGCATCCTGACCGTATTTTGACGAACGCGGGGGCAAAGCCCGGCGATGTGTTGTTTCTTACAAAGCCGCTGGGCATCGGCATTCTGACGACGGCGGGCAAGGCGGAGCTGCTGGACGAGGCAGACGAGAAGCTGTGTGTGCAGCTCATGACGACGCTCAACAAGGCGGCGCGGGATGTGATGGTGCGCTACCGCGTGCACGCGTGCACGGATGTGACGGGCTTTGCGCTGCTGGGCCATGCGAGCGAGATGGCGCAGGGCAGCGATGTGCAGCTGGTCATTCGCGCGCAGGACGTGCCGGTCCTGCCGCACGCGCTGGAGCTTGCGCGTGACGGCATTTTGCCGGCTGGGATGTATCGCAACCGCTCGTTTGCGCAGTGCGGCGTGGACGCGGGCAATACAGAGCGCGCATTGCAGGATGTTTTCTACGACCCGCAGACGGCGGGCGGGCTGCTGCTGGCGGTGGACGCGGCGGATGCGGACGCACTGGAGCGCGACATGACGGCGGCGCTGCCGTATGCGCGGCGCATCGGCACGGTGGAGCCATATGCCGGCGGGGCGCGTATCCGGCTGGTGTGAGGTGACGCGATGCTGCGGTATATTGTAGATATGGAGGACGAGCTGCGCGCAGCGGACGGCATGATCGGCATTTTCAGCGGCGCGCGGATGATGATGTTCCCGCTGGACGCGGTGCAGGGGCTTGAAACGGTGCGGAACGTTCCAGTGGACAAAACGGTGCAGGATACGCTGCGCTTTGTGGCGGCGGACGCGCTGCTGGGGCGCGAATATGAGGTGTTCGTGCCGGAACGGCACGCGGATTTTGCGGCATTTTCCAAAGCGGTGGCCGCGGCGCTGCCGGAATTGGATGTGCACCGGGAGGGCGCGTTCACGCCGCCGGCGTGTGATGGAAACGGTCATCATCTTGATTGACGTATCATTTTTGCGTTTTTTGCAAAGCCTACTGAAAAACAGGAGGTGAGGGCATGAAGCGCAGACGGCGTGAAAAGGCGGAGCAGATCGTGGAAAGCATCGTGGAGCAGCCGGCGAGCCGGACAGACCCGCAGGGGAGCTGGACCGGGCGGCCCGCGGATGCGGACGACGTGCCGGTGCAGGACGCGGACGATCTGTGAGGCGGATCGCAAACTTATCAACGCCCCGCCATAAGGCGGGTGTCCATAGCAAAGAAACGGAGGAACATAGTATGACCAAAACAGTATTGACCATTGAAGGAATGCAGTGCGGGATGTGTGAATCGCACGTGAACGAGGCCGTCCGCAACAATTTTGCGGTGAAGAAGGTCACGTCGTCACACGCGAAGAACCGCACGGAAATTTTGAGCGAGCAGCCACTGGACGAGCAGAAGCTGCGCGACGTGATCGGCCAGACGGGCTATACGCTGACGAATGTCACGTCAGAGCCGTATGAGAAAAAGGGCCTGTTCCACAGATAAATGGTCATATCCCCATCCGGCATACCGGATGGGAATATTCAAATTGTGAAAAAAGCCTCGCAGAGTTCGCGCCCGCAGGCGCGAAAAAATTCCGGATCATTTTCGGCGGCGGCGTGTACGTCGCC
>CAKTXB010000139.1 GCA_934630555.1 uncultured Oscillospiraceae bacterium | reverse complement strand
ATTGCAACCACTTCGTTGGGTTGCAATTTGGTATTTTGGGTTTTGTTCAGGTTCTTAGGTCGTTGCGTTTCGTAACCCCCAAAAACGGGCAACAGCGCAGCGCCTTGCCCCGCAGTAGAATTTTATATTGTAGATCGCGCCTCCGGCGCTCTCGAATGCACCCCGCACCCCGGGGATAATCCAAAAAGGGGGCCCGCAGGCCCCCTTGTGGCCGTTGGGGAATCGTCAAGGGGGCCATTCGGAAGGCCCCCTTGACCGTCTTTCTTTCAACCGCCAGCGGCGCTTTCTTTCCACGTGGAAAGAAAGCGGGGCTGAGCTATCAGGTTTGCAGGCACTGCCAGCAAAAACGCACAACCTAAATGGTTGCAAAAACCCAAAACCACAGGGTACCGGGGCGAAGCCCCGTAACCCCCGCTCAACCTGTAAGGCTGCAAAAAACAAGGGCCGGCGGTTTCCCGCCGGCCACTGCCCTTTACGCTTTGGCATGCACCACAAGCGCTCCGTTTTCAACATCGACCTCCAGCGTCTGCCCGGGCAGGATGCTGCCCTCCAGCAGTCTGCGGGCCAGCAGCGTTTCCACGCTGTGCTGCACGTACCGGCGCAGCGGACGCGCACCGAACTGCGGGTCATAGGCCGCATCAATGATGAACTGCTTGGCTGCCTCCGTCACGCAGCACTGGACTTGCTTGTCCGCCAGCCGGCGATTGAGCGCGCCGATCTGCAGGTCGATGATCGCCGTCACATTCTCCCGCGTCAGCGGCTTGTAGAACACGATCTCGTCGAGCCGGTTCAAGAACTCCGGCCGGAACGTGCGCCGCAGCAGCGCCTGCACCTGTTCGCGCGCCTCGCTGCTGATCTCACCGTCCGCGCCAATGCCGTCCAGCAAATACTGGCTGCCAAGATTCGAGGTCAAAATGAGGATGGTGTTCTTAAAGTCCACCGTCCGCCCCTGCGAATCGGTAATACGCCCATCGTCCAGCACCTGAAGCAGGATGTTGAACACATCCGGGTGTGCCTTTTCCACCTCGTCAAACAGCACCACGCTGTACGGGCGGCGGCGCACCGCCTCCGTCAACTGGCCGCCCTCTTCATAGCCCACATATCCGGGAGGCGCACCAATGAGTCTGGACACGGAGAACTTCTCCATGTACTCCGACATATCAATGCGCACCAGGTTCTTTTCGTCGTCAAACAGCGCCGCGGCCAATGCCTTGGCCAGCTCTGTCTTGCCAACGCCCGTCGGGCCAAGGAACAAAAACGATCCCAGCGGCCGGTTCGGGTCCTGGATGCCGGCCCGCGACCGCAAAATAGCGTCCGCCACGCTCTGGACCGCCTCATCCTGCCCGATGACCCGCTTGTGCAGGATCTCCGGCAGGTGCAGCAGCTTCTCACGCTCCGTTTCCATCAGCCGCGACGTCGGAATGCCCGTCCAGCGCTCCACGATCTTGGCGATCTCCTCGTCCGTCACCTTTGTGCGCAGCAGACTCTGCTCATGCGTCTGGCCGGACTTCTGTTCCTCCTCCGCCAGCTGCCGTTTGGCGTCCGGCAGGTCGCTGTACTGCAATTTGCCGGCCTTGTCATAGTCGCCGCTCTGCATGGCCTGCTCGATCTGGCGATTGATGCCGTCGATCTTTTCCCGCAGCTGCTGCACGCGGCCAATGGCGTTCTTTTCGTTCTCCCACTTGGCCTTCATCGACGCAAACTCGTCGCGATACTCGGCAAGCTCCTTGCGCAGCTCGGCCAGACGCGCCTTGGACAGCTCGTCCTCTTCGTCCTTCAAGGCTGCCTCTTCCATTTCCAGCTGGATGATCTTGCGGTCCACCACGTCCATTTCCGTCGGCATCGAGCCCATTTCCGTGCAGATCATAGCGCACGCTTCATCAATGAGGTCAATGGCCTTGTCCGGCAGGAACCGGTCGGTGATGTAGCGGTCTGACAACGTCGCCGCCGCCACAATGGCCGGGTCCGTGATCTCCACGCCGTGGAACACCTCATAGCGTTCCTTCAGGCCACGCAGGATGGCAATGGTGTCCTCTACCGTCGGCTCCTGCACCAGCACCGTCTGGAAGCGGCGCTCCAGCGCCGGATCCTTTTCAATATACTGACGGTACTCGTCCAGCGTGGTGGCACCAATGCAGTGCAGCTCGCCGCGCGCCAGCATCGGCTTGAGCAGGTTGCCTGCGTCCATCGAGCCCTCGGTCTTGCCCGCGCCCACAATGGTGTGCAGCTCGTCGATGAACAGGATGATGCGGCCCTCTGACTTTTTCACCTCAGCCAGCACGGCCTTCAGCCGCTCTTCAAACTCGCCGCGGTACTTTGCACCCGCAATAAGCGCGCCCATATCCAGCGAGAATATGGTCTTGTCCTTCAGGCTCTCCGGCACATCGCCGGCCACGATCCGCTGCGCCAGCCCTTCGGCAATGGCCGTCTTGCCAACGCCCGGCTCGCCGATGAGCACCGGGTTATTTTTCGTCTTGCGTGACAAAATGCGGATGACGTTCCGAATTTCCTCATCGCGTCCAATGACCGGGTCCATTTTCTGTGCCCGCGCCCTTGCCACCAAATCTGTGCCGTACTTCTCCAGCGCCTCATACGTATCCTCCGGCGAATCCGTCGTTACACGCTGATTGCCGCGCACGCTCTGCAGGGCCTGCAGGCATGCCTCCTTCGTAATACGGTACTCTCCAAACAGCTTTTTCAGCGTCGGGTCCGCCGTTTCCATCAGCGCCAGCAGCAGATGCTCCACCGACACGAAATCATCGTGCATCTCCGCCGCCATGGCCTCCGCGCGCGTAAAGCACGCGTCCACAGGCCGCGCCACATAATACTTATCAGGCTCCCGGCCTGAACCGGTCACACGCGGCAGCTTGTCCAGCTCCTGCTGCACCGCCGCGTCCAAGCTCTCCACGCTCACGCCCATCTTCCGCAGCAGCTGCGGTACAAGCCCGCCATCCTGCCGAAGCAGCGCCGCAAGCAGATGCACCTGCTCGATCTGCTGGTTCTGGTTCTGGATCGTCAGCTCCTGCGCGGCCTGTACCGCGCCAAGCGATTTTTGCGTATATTTTTGAGCGTTCATAGCAACGCCTCCTCTTTAAATTAGCACTCTTGCCATTAGAGTGCTAAACCATTTGTCCACAGGATACTCCCCTTTCGTGCGTTTGTCAATGGGGTTTTTATGACAATTTGTGACATTTTTGTAAATTCCGCGCGGCCCCAGCAAAAACTTTTTCCGCATTTAAAAAAGATTTAATATCTTCCCTCTAATTTATTTAACAACCCCCTGTTACGATAATACTGCAAGAAGCGATATGCACTTTTTCATTTTCCCCTCATAATATTTTAAAGGAAATACCGTAAGCAAGCTGGTCACTTGCTTACGGTATTTCTTTTATTCCCATATCCCCAGCAAGATGCTAAAACCCCGGAGCAGGGAAGGCTGCTCCGGGGTTTTCACGCCTGTGTACCAAACTGGCAAGGTGCTCCTGTCAAACGGCAAAATGTTGAGATCGTAAGGAGAAGGATGAACCGTGTATGGTCGCCGCCGACTGGTTGATCGGACTCGCCGCCTCAGCACAACGGGCTGCGGGGAGGTAAAACTGCTTACTCGCGGGCCAGTGCGAGCGCCTTGGCCGCCTGACCGGCCGATGCTGCATCCGCCGTGTAGACGTCAGCGCCGATCTCATCACAGAAAGCCTGCGTAATGGGTGCGCCGCCGACCATGATCTTAAACTCACTTCTGCGCGGGCTTTTGTTTAAAGCCGCAACTGTTTCCTGCATGGCCGGCATGGTGGTCGTCAGCAGCGCCGAAACGCCGACAACGCTCACCTCGGGGTCATTCGCAGCTTCCACAAACTTTTCGACCGGCACATCAATGCCCAGGTCCACAACTTCATAGCCCGTGGACTCGATCATCATAATGACCAGGTTTTTGCCAATGTCGTGCAGGTCATCATGCACCGTGCCCATGACCATCTTGCCCAGCTTTGCGCTGTTGTCGCCGGCCAGATGCGGCTTCAGGACTTCCACGCCCTTCTTCATCGCCTTTGCAGCCACGAGCATTTCCGGAACAAAGATCTCATTGTTCTTGAACTTCTCGCCCACGACTGCCATCGCATCGATCATGCCCTTGTTCAGGATGTCGATGGGCGCATCGCCCTCATCCAGGCACTCCTGGACCAGACCGGGAACGATTTTTGCTCTGCCGCTGCCAACAGCAGTTGCCAGTTCTTCGATTTTAGACATAGTAGTGATCCCCCTGATTGTCTTTTAATGTGATGTATGATCTACCGTGCTGCTAAGTGTGGGAACAGCAGCAGCGGCAAATTACTTTTTAAGTCGGTACCGCACGATCTGGCAAGCAGATCTTTCGTCAAGCCAAAACTTGAAAAGCACAGGATCGGCGGAAAAGATCCGCCGGAGCGCACGGACGAAAATCGTGCGATGGCGCCTTAGTCCTTCTTCGGGCCAAACTTGCCCTCACGGTATGCGGAAATATACTCCATGCAGTAGTCATCCAGACCCAGCATTGCCTCGGTAGCATATATCATGCCCATCATATCGCGATTCGTCGGGTCCAGAACGCCTGAATCCATACCGGCATTCATCGCCAGCACCAGGAATGCCTGGTTCAGTACCTTGCGCACCGGCAGGTTAAAGGAGATGTTGCTCACAGCGCCCGTCACATGGATGTCCGGATATGCTTTCTTCACCGCGTGGATCACGTCCACGACCATGGAAATGCCGTCCTCCGACGTGCAGAGCATCTCGACCAGCGGGTCAATGTGCAGCCGGTTCGGTGCAATGCCGTACTCCTTGGCCTTGTCCATCAGCTTGCCGAACACGTCCAGCCGCTCCTCGGCCGACGACGGAATGCCCTTTGCGCATAGCAGCGCAATGCACTGCCACTTCGTATCGGCGATGGCCGGGAAAATGATGTCCGCTTTCTTGCCCTCCATGGACACGGAGTTGATGAGACCGGGCTTCTTGCAGAATGCCATGCATGCCACGCACGATTCCGGGTTTGGGCTGTCAATGCTGATGGGCACGTCGGTCACTTCCTGCACCAGGTCGATGAGCCAGTGCAGTGTTTCCACTTCCTGATCCTTCACGGATGCGCAAACGTCAATAAAGTCTGCACCAGCTTCGGTCTGGATCTTTGCAAGGTTGCGGATCCAGTCCGCATCACGCTCTGCGATGGCCTTGGCAACGGATGGGATGGAGCCGTTGATTTTTTCGCCGATAATAATCATGGGAACATTCTCCTCTGTTTCTTTCTTGTGATTCCACTATAGCACACCCCTGCCCCCGCTGAAAAGCAACGGTTGCTTTCCCGGTTGCAACAGAAAGTTACACCCTCCCTGTATTTCTGTGAATTGCAGTTGCAGTGGGCAAACAGATGTGCTACACTATATATTAA
>CAKTXB010000138.1 GCA_934630555.1 uncultured Oscillospiraceae bacterium | reverse complement strand
GGCCCCCTTGACGATCCCCCGACGGCCACAAGGGGGCCTGCGGGCCCCCTTTTTGGATTATCCCCCGGGGGAGCGTGGGGGTACTGCCGTGCGATTGCGCCGAAGGCGCGAGCTGGATATGTTTCGTGCTTGCTGCGGGGCAAGGCGCTGCGCTGTTGCCCGATTTCGACGAGAGTTGGTTCTTAGGGTCAGCAGTTTCGGCGAATACGTAGGTGCGGCCTTGTTTTTTGAGGTAGTGGGGATTGTGTGCAGTGCTTCTGAGGCAACGAGTTACAAGTTTGGCGAGTTGCTCTGGCGAGCAGGGCAGACGTAGTTCCTTGCAGGAGAGTACGTTCGTTTGCAACTAGTTGCAAATTTGGCGGCCTCAGTAGTGGTACTGCGGTAGAAGTCCACGCGTCCTAAAGCGCCTCTTTTCTCCCCATTCTTTTCTGGCAAGGCAGAAAAGAATGGGCCGCCGGAGGCACAGGAGCAGTGTTACAAACACTGAGGAAAGAACGGTGCCCTCGCACCGCAGGTGCGACCAGCAAAAAGCGGTGGCGGGCGCCCACCTGCCGATTCCGGCAAAATCCGCCGGAGGCACAGCTGCGGTGTTCCGAACACCAAGACAAAAAAAGACGCGCGCTGCTATTGCAGCGCGCGTGCTTTATCAGGTTTCGTCAAATCCTTCAGAATAGCTCTTCTGTCCACGGCTGTATGCAACAACAATACGACGGTTCGGCTCGGTGCCGGTGGAGAACGTCGTGACGTCTGGGTGATCCTGAAGCGCAGCGTGAATGACATGGCGCTCGTAGGCGTTCATGGGCTCGAGCGTGATGTTGCGGCGATAGCGCGTGACCTTGCCGGCGACCTTGACCGCAAGACGTTGGAGCGACTGTTCGCGCTTGAGGCGGTAGTTTTCAGCATCTACGCTGATGCGCACGCGCTTGGCAGCGCCGCGGTTCACGGCGTAATTCGTCAGGTGCTGGATGGCATCGAGCGTTTCACCGCGGCGGCCGATGAGCACGCCCAGGCTGTCGCCGACGAGGTCGACCGCGTAGCTGTCGCCTTTCTGATACGCGTGCGGCACGGCATCCGAGTCCATGTGTTCCAAAAGCCCCTTGACAAACGTTTCGATCTTTTCCTCCGTCGAGCCAGGCTCAGCGGGGGCGTAGACCTTCGGCACAGCCGGTTCGACCGGCTCAGCTGCGGGCGCTTCGCGGTATTCGGGTCTCGGACGACGCGGCTGCTCGGAGCGGGCCGGGCGCTCACGGCGCTCGCTGCGCTCCGGACGGGCCGGACGCTCTGAAACAGGCTTGGGCGCAGGGCGCTCCTGCACAGGAGCAGCGGGCGCGATCACGCGGCCGGTCTCAGCGGCCTCCTGCACGGGCGCAGCCTTTTTCGGGCGGCTGCGCGAGGCGGAGGACAGCGCGGGCGCGGGGGCCTCCGGCGCTTCATCGGGCACTTCATACGTCACTTTGACCTTGGCGGGCGTCGCACCGATGCCAAGGAAGCCGGAACGGGGATTTTCTAGAACTTCGACCGACACGCTGTCCCGATCCATGCCCAGCTGCTCCAGCGCAGCGGCGATGGCCAGGTCCATGGTCTTGCCGGTGGCAACAATAAATTTTTCCATGCTCATTACTCCTCGGTGTCTGCATCCGCGTTTTCGGCGGCTGCTTTTTTGCCGTAGTGATTCGGGTCATAGGCGCGGCCCTTGGCGTAGGGGCGCTCCGGGTCGCCGGAGAGCGGCTTCTTCTCGTCCGTTTCAGCGGACGGGTTCTTTCGGGCCTCATAGTCGCGCGCGGCTCTGTCAGCGGCTTCCTTTTCCTGCTGGCGGAGCTTTTTCTTGCTGACGTTGTCCATAATGCCGTCGGGGTTCTGCTCGCGGCGCAGCTGGCGCTGACGTTCCTTTTCGGCCTCCTCGGCACGCTTGAGCGCAGCGCGCTCCTTGCGTTCAAGATCCTCGGCGTCATAGATCTTGCGGTAGTACTTTGTCAGGAAATAGTCCTGGACTGTGCCGAACAGCGCCTGTGCGATCCAGTAGATGGACAGGGCGGCTGGCATGGAATAGCCGATCCACAGCGACATGAGCGGCATCATGAGCATCATGGTCGTGTTGGTCTGCGCCTGCTGCTTGGCAGCAGCCTCATCGCGTTCCCCATCGGCATTCGTGGCGACCTGACCGCTCATCTTCTGGCTGATGAGCATGGACAGCATCTGGAAACCGCCGGAGAAGATAGGCAGGAGGAACAGACCGATCTGCGACCAGCCTTCGCTGGCCGTTTCCCAGATGCGGAACGACGGGATGGCCGCCAGATCCAGACCCAGGAACGAGAAGTCGATGGTGCTGAGATTGGCGTTGGCCGTGACGGCCACGGCGCGCAGCGGCTCCAGGTACTTGCCGAGATGACCGGCCGCGGCCAGCTGGGCATAGTAGGTGTTGCTGCCGAGATTCTCTCCGCTGGCGCGGACAAAGGCCACGATGGCGGCGGACACCGAACGGCTGTTGTGCAGCATATAGGTGATCGGCTCGCGGATAACATAGTACAGCGGAAGCAGGATGAGCAGCGGGATGAACGACCACAGGCAGCCGCCTGTCATCGACACGCCTTCTTCCTTATACAGCTGCTGCACAGCCCGCTGATACTTCTGCTGGTCGCCGCCGTACTGCCCTTCCATGGCCTTGACGATGGGCGCCAGACGCGACATCTTGAGCATGCTTTTTTTGCTCTTGATGCTCATGGGCAGCAGCACGAGCTTGACGATGAGCGAGAACAGGATCAGCGCCACACCGTAGTTGTTGGCGAACACGTACAGCCAGTCGAGCAGATAGCCGAATGGGATGCGGATAATATCCGAGATGCTGGTCCGGTCCTGCGTTTCGGCAGCGGCCGCCTCGGCAGCTTCTGCCGGCGTGGTCTGCACAGTCGACTCCTCCGCAGCGTCGGTCGGTGTACCGCCGGCCGCACAGGCCGTGAGGCACGCCAGCAGGCACAGCGTTGCCAGAAGCAGGGCTAAAATTCGTTTCATGAATGAGATCCTCCATCATTGGGATACCGCGGGGGCTTGCCCTACGGCACCGGGTCAAAGTAGTCACCCTTGTAAAAAGGATTGCACCGCATAAGCCGCCGAAACGCCAGCCACCCGCCTTTCAGCGCACCGTATTTGCCGATGGCTTCCAGTGCATATTGGGAGCACGTGGGCGAAAACCGGCAGCGGCGCGGAAACGCGGGGGAGATGTGACGCTGATAAAAGCGGATGGCACACAGCAGGAGCTTTTTCATGGCCCGACTTCCTCATGGAGCAGGCCAAGACTTGATGCCAGAGCAAGATAGGACTGCTCCAGCTGACGATAACCCGCCGTGACGGCGCGTGCGCGCGCAACGACGACAAGGTCATAGCCCGGGCGGAACTGCGCCTCATGCAGGCGGTAGATCTCGCGCAGCTGGCGGCGCAGACGATTGCGCACCACGGCGTGACCGAGCTTGACGCCCACGGTCAGACCAACGCGGTTTTCCTGCCCGCCGTTTTTGCGGCAGTAGAGCACCAGATTGCGGTCGGCACAGCTGCGGCCCTTGTGGTACAGCCGGCGGAAGATATGATTGAGCTTGAGCGATCTGGAAAACTGCATATCCGGGCCTCGTGTGATAAAAGTTCCTGATAAACGGATGGGGCGAACAGAACTGTGTCCATTCACCCCTACTGCGTGTTATGTGCGGTCATGGCTGCGATCACGCGGAGAGCTTTGCTCTGCCTTTTGCGCGGCGGCGGGCAAGAACCTTGCGGCCATTGGCGGTCGCCATTCTCTTGCGGAAGCCATGCACTTTGGAGCGATGACGCTTCTTGGGCTGATAGGTACGAACCGTAGACATTGTAGACACCTCCTGAAAAATTATGCCAAACAGCTGCCTGCAGCAGCCGCAGCAATGCTTTGAGATGCACGCCGCTTTTGCATAGCAACGCGCAGATACAATTATATAGGATAACTACGCAATGTGTCAAACCTTTTTTTGCGTTTTTTGCATTTTGGCCCATTTTGTAGCCGGAATTTGCGCGTCTGGCCAGATGTTGTGCCGCTCAGCGCTTTTGGGTAAGAGGTTTGGACTTCTGCTGCACCTCAAACAGTGTGACAAGAATGGAATTGGAGAGCATGAAACCCTTGGGCGTAAGGTGCCAGCGGCCGTTTTCCAGCACGGCCAGGTCCTGATCGGCAAACTTTTGCAGCGCCTTTTCGATGGGCTCGAACGGCAGGAGGAACGAGCGCGCGTATTCACCAGCCTCAATACCGTCCACGGTGCGCAGACGGAGCATGAGATATTCGCCCGCGCGCTCCCGCAGGGGCACGCTCTCGCACTCGGAGAGGATGGTGCCATGGCCGAGCACGCCGCGCATATACTGCTGGATGTCGGCGGCTGCCGTGAAGCGCTTGCCGGCAAAGTCAGACGCCGCGCACGGGCCAAAGCCGAGGTATTCATCACCCACCCAGTATTTCATGTTGTGGCGGCAGATGTAGCCGTCTCTTGCAAAGTTGGAGATCTCATACTGCTTGTAGCCGAAGGACTCCAGCGTTTCCACGGCATAGAAGTACATATCCGCCTGCGCGTCGTCGTCAGGGAGGTTGGCGCAGTCCTTGTAGTCATACAGCGGGGTGCCGGGCTCGACCTTCAGACCGTAGCACGAGATGTGGTCGGCCTTGAGGTCGATGACGTTGCGCAGCGTCTGCATCCACTGCTCGCGGCTCTGGCTGGGCAGACCGAACATGAGGTCGACAGATACGTTCTGAAAGCCCGCGCGCCGCGCGAGCGTGACGGCCTGCTGCGCCTGCCGGTACGTGTGCGGCCGGCCCAGCGCCTTGAGCTGCTCATCCAGATCGGACTGTACGCCGATGGAGATGCGGTTGAAGCCCGCGCGGCGCAGCCGCCCCAGCTGCGAGAGCGTGACAGAGTCGGGGTTTGCCTCGAGCGTGATCTCCGCGTCGCGGCTGATCTCAAACCGGCGGTCAAGCTCGGAGAGAATGCGGACCAGACCGCTGGCGCCAAAGAACGACGGCGTGCCGCCGCCAAAATAGACCGTATCGACCTCATAGCCCAGTGCGCCGGTCGCGGCCTCGCGGATGTGGGCGAGGATGGCGTCGAGATAGCGCTCCATGAGCGCCTTGTCGCGCGCGCCGCCGATGGAATAGAAGTCGCAGTATTCACATTTACTGCGGCAGAAGGGGATGTGGACATAGATGCCAAGGGGCTTTTTCTTTTTTGCCGCCTCGGCGGCGTTTTTTTTGGGCATGGTGTGCCTCCTGAGATGCGCCATGGGGCGCTTTTTTTGCGCCCGTCAGGGCGCGAGGGGGTCACGGGGCTTCGCCCCGGTACCCTGTGGTTTGGGGTTTGCAACCCGTAGGGTTGTACGGTTTTTCTGGCAGTGCCTGCTAGGGGGGCGGCTCGGCCCCCCTTTCTTTCCCGCGGGGAAAGAAA
>CAKTXB010000137.1 GCA_934630555.1 uncultured Oscillospiraceae bacterium | reverse complement strand
CAGCACCTCCCAGTCGCCCGCTGCATCGGGCAGCTGATAGGCCGCTTCGCCGGCGGTGGTGCTGTAGACCTTGCGGCCGGCCAGCAGCGCACGGGCCAGCGTGGTCTTGCCGAAGCCGCAGGGCGCACTGAACAGGATGATGCGGCCCTGCCGCATGGCGGCAGCGAACTGCTCTTTGACCACGGGCTTGATGATGACGCCGTTCATAGTAGTTTTCCTCCTACTTTGGGATGTGGCGGTGGGTGGCCGGATGGCTGTTTTGTGGCGAAAACAGACCATACGGCATTGTTTTTGTTATCATACAGCAGAATGGAGCAAAAGTAAATCCACCCAAAGTATGAAATTCACGCTTTGGGTGGAAAATTATCGGAAAAAGATGCAGACGGGAGTCCGGGCGCCGTGCAAAGGCAGATGAGATGGCCGCCCCAGAGGACGTAGCGCAGGGTATGGGAGCCGGCGGCGGTGTCGGCGTGCGGGAGGGCGGCGAGGCCCTGACCGGTGCATTTGACAATGGCCTCTTTGGCGGTCCAAAGCTCTAAAAGGCGGAGCTGGGGGTCGGGCGCGGCGGCGAGAGCCTGCTGCTCGGCGGGGGTACAATAGCGCCGGGCGACGGCAGGGGAGACGGTGCGGGCGCACAGCTCGGCGTCGATGCCGATGGGCTGGCGGCTGATGGCGCAGAACGCGGCGGCGCGGGTGTGGGAAATGGATACGTGCCAGCCGGTGTTTGGCGCGAGCGGCTGGCCGGAGGGCGCGCGCACAAGGACGATGGTGTCCGGCGCGCGGCCGGTCTGCGCGGACAGGAGCGTTTTGGCAAGCATTTCACCGGCGGCGGCGGCCAGACGGTCGGCCTCATGCCGGTAGGCGCTGACGCGGGCGCGCTGGGCAGGGGCCATGCAGGCAAACCAGCGGTCATATTCGGTAAAATCGCGCAGCAGGACACCGCGCCAGCAGAGATCGGGCATGGGAGAGCACCTCCGGAAATAAAGCGGCCCATCCGGGGAGCGGATGGGCCGGGATGTTTTTAAAGGGAATATTTTTTGCTGTATTCTTCCAGATGACGGGCGAAGGCCTCGGTGCGCATGGCGCGCAGACTTTTGAGGTATTCGTGCGTGTCAAAGGAGTTGGATTCCAGCTCGATCATGGCCACGGCGATGTTGGAGCAGTGGTCGGCCACGCGCTCGTAGTTTGTGAGCAGATCGTTGAACACAAAGCCGAGCTTGATGGTGCAAAGGCCCTTTTGCAGGCGGTCGACGTGGTGGAGCTTGAGCTCGTCACACAGGGTGTCGATGACCTCTTCAAGCGGCTCGACGCGGGCGGCCATTTCCAGATCGCCGCTGACGAAGGCGTCGATGCAGACGCGGACGATCTCGGTGATGGCGTCTTCGAGCACCTGAAGCTCCTGGGCCGCGGCGGCGGAGAAGCCGATCTGTTTGCTGTGCATTTCCTGTGCGGCCTCGCCGATATTGAGCGCGTGGTCGGAGATACGTTCAAAGTCGGAGATGGTGTGCAGGAATTTGGAGACCTCATCGCTCTGGCGGGCCGTCATGTCGCGGCCGGTGAGCTTGACAAGGTAGGAGCCGAGCATATCCTCGTACTGGTCGATCTCGCCTTCGAGGTTCTCGATCTCTTCAAAGCCGTCCTCCGAGTATTCGTGCAGCAGGCGGATGGCGTCCATCAGGTTGCGGCGCGAATCTTCGGCCATGGCGTTGATGGTGATGCGGCTCTGCTCAATGGCCAGCGCCGGGTGCTGGATGAAGCGCTCCTCCAGACGCTGGGCGGCAATGGCCTGTGCGCCGGTGGGCTTGTCTTTGACGAGAAAATCAACGACTTTTTCGACGCCGTCGATGAACGGCATGAAGATGAGCACCTTGACCAGACGGAACACGGTGTTGAGCAGCGCGATGCTGACGGAGGTCATGGTGGCGGAAAGAAAATCAAATTGGAACAGGGCGTTTGCCACATAAAACAAAACGGCGCAGACAACGACACCGGCGGCCTCGACCACGAGGTAGACCATGGCGGCGCGCTTGCCGTCGGTATTGGCGCCGACGGAGGAGAGCAGGACCGGCACGGCCGCGCCGATGGCGACGCCCATGATGACCGGCAGGGCGACGGCGAAGCTGATGACGCCTGTGGAGGCCAGCGCCTGCAGAATGCCGACGGCGGCGGAGGCGCTTTGCAGAATGGCCGTGAAGGCCACGCCGAAGAGGATGCCGAGCACGGGCTGCGACAGCTTTACCATGAGGCCCAGGAAGAAGGGGCTGGAACGCAGGGGCGACACGGAGTCACTCATGGCGGCGATGCCGAACATGAGCACGGCGAAGCCCATGAGGATGTCGCCGACGTGGTTGCGCGTTTTATCCTTGGAGAAATTGCGCAGGCAGATGCCGACAACGGCGATGACGCCCGTGAGCGTGGCGGTGGAGAACAGTTCCAGCCAGCCGTTGCCCGAGAGCGTGGACAGGCAGATGACCCAGCCGGTGATGCTGGTGCCGACGATGGCGCCCATGACGATGCTGATGGACTGGCGGACGGTCATCATGCCGGAGTTGACAAAGCCGACGACCATGACGGACGTGGCGGACGACGACTGGATGACGGCGGTGACGCCTGTGCCGAGCAGGAAGCCCTTGAGCGGGGTGTTCGTCAGCTTATACAGCACGACCTCCAGCCGGTTGCCCGCGACCTTTTTCAGGCCGTCGCCCATGAGCGACATGCCGAACAGGAACAGCGCAACGCCGGAGAGCAGCGCGATGATATTATTGATTCCCAAAGCCTCAAACCCTCTCTGTCTGCCGCTGGCAGACTTTGTAATATCCGACACACGCGAACAAATTCAGTATATCGGATATGGGGATGTTTTGCAAGAAGATTCGACAAATTTGCGAAAGTTCCTGCACAACAGCGCTATGGTGTGGGGAGCGGGAGATGGCGGCGGGAGCGGATGGCGACGGTCTGGCCGGTCATGGGGTGCGGAAAGGCAAGCGCTGCGGCACACAGCTGCTGCGTGCACAGGCCGTGCAGCCGGGAATATTCCAGCGAAGCGGGCGTGCAGTACTGCGGGTCGCCGAGGATGGGAAAGCCGGCGGCGAGGCAGTGCAGCCGCAGCTGGTGCGTGCGGCCCGTGATGGGATGCAGGCGGACGCGCGCACAGGCGGCGGACGTTTCGAGCGTTTCGTATGCGCTGACGGCCGTCTGACCGTCGGGGGAGATCTGGCGCAGGAGGCTGCCGTCGGGGCATTTGCGGATGGGCAGGTCGATGACGCCGGCGGCGGGGTCCGGATGGCCGAGCACGATGGCCTCGTAGGTTTTCCGGATGGCGCGGTCCTGATGCAGCCGATAGAACTGCGCGTGGACGTGCGCGGATTTGGCGAAGAGGACGACGCCGACGGTATCGCGGTCGAGCCGGGAGATGGGATGGACGGCGCTTGGCTGGCCGGTCTGGCGGTAATAGTGCAGCAGGCCGTTTGCGAGCGTGCCGGTGTTGCGGCTGCGCGAGGGGTGGACGAGCACGCCCGCGGGCTTGTCCAGAGCGATGAGGCAGTCGTCTTCATATAAAATGTCGAGCGGCATGGGCTCGGGGTCGTAGCCGGTGACGTCCTCCCGCAGGTCGGCGGTGACGAGCTGGCCGGGGGCGAGGGGGAAGTTCGTGTGCCGCGGCGTGCCGTCGACGCAAAAGGCGTTTTGCCATTTGAGCCGGCCGACGAGCGTGGCGGACAGGCCCAGCTCCCGGCGGAGGAAGGTCAGCAGGGTGCAGGGGGTCTGGACTGTGGCGCGCAGGATCATGATACCGCCTCCTTTGCGGCTATTGTACCGCAGCGGGCGGCGATTGGCAACTGTCAGGCGCTTTGCGCGTCATGGCCGGAGAGCAGCTGCTTGAGAAAGATGGCGGCGAGGGGAAAGAGGATCATGCCGCCTACGCCGAGCAGACGGAAGCCGGTGTAGAGGGCGAGCAGCGCGAGGATGGGCGGCAGGCCGACCTGCCGGCCGAGCAGCCGCGGCTCGAGCGCCTGCCGGGTGAGCGCGGCGGCGCCGTAGAGCACGAGGAAGCCGACGCCGCGCTGCGTCTGGCCGTGCAGAAAGCAGATAAGGCCCCATGGGATGAGCACCGTGCCCGTGCCGAACACGGGCAGCGCGTCCACAAGCGCGATGAGCAGCGCCAGAAGCAGCGGGTAGCTGACATTCAGCAGCAGGAGCCCGGCGGTGAGGACGAGGAAAATAATGGCCAGCAGCTTTGCCTGCGCGCGCAACCAGTGGCCGAGCGTGCGGCGCAGGTGGCCGCGCCAGACGGCGAGCTTTTCACGCCACGCGGCGGGCACGCGGCGCAGGCAGAGCGCGCGCAGAGCGGGCCAGTCGCCGCTGAGCATGAAGCTGGCGAGGATGGATGTGAGCAGGAACAGAAAGACGCCCGGCGCCTTTTGAAGAAAGCCGGAGGCAAAGGAGAACAGCCAGCTGTAGAGCTTGCTGCCGAGCAGGCTGCCGCTGCGAAACAGCGCGTCGATGCCGCTGCGAAGGCCCGTGCCGAGGCCGTCGGGCAGGCGGTCGGCAATGGAATAGAGCCATGCTTCCAGCCGCGCCAGCGGCGCGGCCAGCGCCTGCGCCAGCTGGGGCAGCTGGCGGACAAGGCCGGACAGCTCGCCGCAGAGCAGGCGGCAGAGGATGTATATGCCCGCGCCGAGGGCGGCGAAAAGGGTGAGGACGCACAAAAAAGACGCGGCATTGCGCGGCAGGCCGTGCCGCTCGAGCAGCTGGACAGGCGTTTTGGCAAGCGCGGCCACGGCAAGGCCGATGAAAAACGGCGCGAGCAGCGGCAGCAGCAGCGCGCCGAACAGCCACACGCCCGCGGCGGCGGCCAGCACCGCGAGCGCAGTGCGCAGGAGCTTTTTACCGTTCATAAACAGACCTGCCTTTTCTGAAAAATTGTGCGCTTTTAGGGGTTGCATTTTGGGGGAAGGTGGTGTATAGTTACCACAACTCGAAAACATATGGCCACACTGCAAAGACAATCGGGAGGAAGGACCTATGGAAAAAACGCCGAAGTATTATATTGTGGAAGCGGCGGCTCTGCCGGAGATCTTCCGCAAGGTCGCGGAGGCCAAACGGATGCTGGAAACGGGGGAGACCGACAAGGTGAACGTCGCCACGCGGGCCGTGGGCATCAGCCGCAGCGCGTTTTACAAATACCGCGACACCATTGCACCGTTTCAGAACATGATGGCCGGGCGTATCATTACATTCCAGATGATGCTGAAGGACAAGGCCGGCGTTTTGTCGGCGATATTATCCATTTTTGCCAACTGTGGGGCAAATATACTGACCATCAACCAGTCCATCCCCACCGGCGGGCGGGCGATGGCGACGATCTCAGCGGAAACGGGCAATCTGGAGTGCCCGCTGGAGGAGCTTTCATCGCGGCTGAGCAGCGTGCCGGGCGTGGTACGGGCCGAGGTCGTGGCC
>CAKTXB010000136.1 GCA_934630555.1 uncultured Oscillospiraceae bacterium | reverse complement strand
CCGGCGGCGCTTTCTTTCCCCGCGGGAAAGAAAGGGGGGCCGAGCCGCCCCCCTAGCAGGCACTGCCAGAAAAACCGCACAACCCAAAAGGTTGTAACAAACCAAAACCACAGGGTACCGGGGCGAAGCCCCGCAAAACCCCCGCCCCCCCGGGGCGCAAAAAGGGGAGAGGCCAAGCCTCTCCCCAAACCCTTTTCACACGTTCGTAAAAGCGTTCCCTCAAACGCCCATCTGCTCCAGCGCCGCCAGCTTCATGGCGGTGCAGAACACATCCATCGCCGCTTCCAGCTCGCCCACCGGCGGCAGGCTCGGCGCAATGCGGATGTTCGAGTCCTGCGGGTCCACGCCGTACGGGAACGTCGCGCCCGCGCCGGTCATCACCACACCGGCCTCCTTGCACAGCGCCAGCGTCCGCTTGGCCAGCCCCGGCAGCGTGTTCACCGACACAAAATACCCGCCCTTCGGGCTTTCCCACTGCGCAATGCCCACCGGCGCGATCTCCCGCGCCAGCGTATCCAGCACACAGCGGAACTTCGGTGCCAGAATGACCGCGTGCTTCTGCATCAGCGCCAGCGTGTGCGCCTTGTCCTTGAGGAAGCGCACGTGCCGCAGCGCGTTCACCTTGTCATACGAGATCGTCTGCACTCCAATGAGCTTCTGCATATACGCCTGGTTCGCCTCCGACGTCGCCATCACCGACACGCCCGCGCCCGGCAGCGTCACCTTGCTCGTCGATGCAAATTCATACACCATGTCGGGGTTTCCCGCCTCGCGGCACAGCGTCAGCATATCGCGGAACGGCACAAATTCGCCCTCAAACTCGTGGATGCAGTACGCATTATCCCACATGATCGTAAAGTCCGGCGCCGCCGGCTTCAAACGCGCCATCCGGTCGATCGTTTCGTCCGAATAAATAATGCCGTCCGGGTTCGAGTATTTCGGCACGCACCAGATGCCCTTCACCGCCGGATCCCTGACCAGCTCCTCCACCTTGTCCATGTCCGGCCCCGTCGCCGTCATCGGCACGGTGATGAGCTCAAACCCAAACGATTCCGTGATCTTAAAATGCCGGTCATAGCCCGGGGCAGGGCACAGCCACTTCACGCTGTCCAGCTTGCACCACGGCTTTTCCGAATGCAGAAGCCCATGCGTATACGCCTTTGAGATGGTGTCATACATCAGTGTCAGCGACGCGTTGCCGCCAATAAAGCATTCCTCCGGCTTGCAGCCGAGAATGTCCGCCCACAGCACCTTTGCCGAGTGCAGGCCGCTCAGCTCGCCATAGTTGCGCGCGTCCACACCGCCGTCCATGCAGTCCTCCGGCGTCTGCAATACCGTCAGAATGCCGGACACCATGTCCAGCTGCTCCTTGCCCGGCTTGCCGCGCGCCATGTTCAGCTTCAGCCCGCGCCCCTTCAGGTCCGCAAAATGCGCCGTCACCGCCGCCTTTTCCGCCCGCAGTTCTTCCTTTGTCCAGTCACGATATGCCATATCTCAAAATGCCTCACTTTCCGGATTTTCAGTCAGTATACCCCAAATCTGCGCTCCGCGCAACCATTATTTTCCCAATATTTCCGGCCGCTTATCCGCCCGCCGCCAGCTGATGCACCACCTTCACCGCCAGCAGCGTCAGCATCACCAGCACCGCCGGCCGCACGATCCTCGAGCCGCTTTTCATCGCCACGCCGGAGCCCAGAAAATGCCCCAGCAAACTCATCGCCGTGCCAATGCACCCCAGCGCCAGAAACACCTGTCCATGCAGCAGCGACGTCGCCAGCGCCCCCATGTTGGACGATAAATTCACGACCTTCACATTCCCGCACGCCGTCCGCACATCCAGCTTCGCCAGATCGCAGTAGATCAGCAGCAAAAACGTGCCCGTGCCCGGCCCGTAAAATCCGTCATACGTGCCCACCAGCAGCGATGCCGCCAGCACGATGCCCAGCCGTTTCCCGCGCGCCATCTCGCCGCGCACCTCCGGAAAGCTCCGCTGCCGCAGCACCACAAACGCCACCACCGGCAGCACCGCCAAAAGCAGATACTGCAAATACCGGTCCGCCACCAGCAGCTGTAACCGCGTTCCAAAATGCGCGCCCGCGATCGCCAGCACCACCGACGGCGCCGCCAGCGACCAGTCCACATATCCGTTTTTCAAAAACCGCGCCGTCGAGGCGATGGTGCCGAGCCCCGCCGACATCTTGTTCGTGCCCAGCGCCGTGTGCACCGGCAGCCCCGCCAGCAAATATGCCGGCAGCGAGATGATCCCGCCGCCGCCCGCAATGGCGTCCATAAACGACGCCAGAAACACGCCCGCCATCACAAGGAGCACCATCGGCAGCGTCAGCTCCTGCACGCTCATGCAAGCTCTCCCCGCAAAATGCGCTCCAGCGTGTCGGCCACGCCGTCATGTTCGTTGTCCGGCGCAATGACCCGTGCCGCCGCCTGTACCGCCGGCGCCGCGTTCGCCATCGCCACCGGCAGCCCCGCGTATCGCAGCATCGGCACATCGTTGCCGCTGTCGCCCATGGCGCACACCTGCGCCCGCGTCAGCCCCAAATGCTCAGCCAGCGCCGCCAAGGCCGTCGCCTTGTCCACGCCCCGGTGCATGATCTCAAAATCCACGAAGCCCGCGTCCGTCACATAGTAGCCCATGGCCGCTACCTGCCGGAACGCCTCGCTGCGCGCCGCCTCGTCGGTAAAGCTCACATAAAACTTGTCCACCACGCCGTCATACGCCGCCACGAACGCGTCCAGATCGTCCTCCACCACGTGCGTGCGGAGAAACACCGTCTGCAAAGCCGCCGGATACAGCGGCAAATACTGCTCCATCACCGCGCGGTCATTGTGTACCGTGCCGCCGGCAAAAAAGTTGATGACGCACGGATATTCCCGCAGCACGGCATAAATGGCCCGTCCCTCGTCCGCCGTCAGCGGCGTGTGCGAGATCACGCGGTCCTCCGTCAGATCGGCCACAAACGCCCCCGTGCAGCAGCACACATAGCGCATCGGCGGCAGCTGCTCAAAAATATAATCCATCTCCGCCAGCGCGCGCCCCGTGTTGCACACGATCTCCACGCCCTGTGCCTGTGCCTGCCGGATGGCCGAGCGCGCCCGCTCCGAAATGACCTGCGACTGCGGCAGCAGCGTGCCGTCCAGATCGAGCGATACCAGCCGAATGTCCATGCCCGCACCTTCCTTCCTCATTTCAGCCTATTTTATCAGGGAAGACCCGCAAAAGCAATCGTGCAAACTGCCCGAAATTCACAATTTCTTCTTTTTTTGTCTGCATGGATATGCTATAATACAGGTTCATAGCAGGGCTTTTTGCCAGCCCGCAAAAACCAGATCTCATCGCCCCTTCCGGGCGAAGCAATAGGAGAGTACCATGGGACTGTTTTCAAAAGTATTCGGCACGCGCTCCGAGCGCGAGGTCAAAAAGCTCACCCCGCAGGTCGACGCCGTCATGGCGCTGGAAGGGGAGTACCGCCAGCTCACCGACGAGCAGCTCAAGGATAAAACGCGCCAGTTCAAGCAGCGCCTTGCAAACGGCGAAACGCTCGACAGCCTCCTGCCCGAGGCGTTCGCCGCCGTCCGTGAGGCCGCCGACCGCGTGCTGGGTATGCGCCCCTACCGCGTGCAGGTCATCGGCGGCATCATCCTCCATCAGGGCCGCATCGCCGAAATGAAGACCGGTGAAGGCAAAACGCTCGTCGCCATCCTCCCGGCCTACCTCAACGCCCTGACGGGCAAGGGCGTGCACATCGTCACCGTCAACGACTACCTTGCCAAGCGTGACTCCGAGTGGATGGGCAAGGTCTACCGCTTCCTCGGCCTCACCGTCGGCCTCATCGTCCACGACCTCACGTCCGACCAGCGCCGCGCGGCCTACGCCGCCGACGTCACCTACGGCACGAACAACGAGCTCGGCTTTGACTACCTCCGCGACAACATGGCCATCTACAAGCAGGAAATGGTCCAGCGCGAGCACAACTTCGTCATCGTCGACGAGGTCGACTCCATCCTCATCGACGAAGCGCGCACCCCGCTCATCATCTCCGGCCGGGGCGAAGAATCGTCCAAGCTCTACGAAATGGCCGACTATTTCGTCTCGCGGCTCAAAAAGCAGGTGTTCGCCAACACCGACGATAAAGAGCTGCAAGACCAATACGACTGCGACTACATCGTTGTCGAAAAAGAGCGCACCGTGTCGCTCACGCAGACCGGCATCCGCAAGGCCGAGGAATTTTTCCACGTCGAGAACCTTGCCGACGCCGAAAACGCCACGCTCGCGCACCACATCAATCAGGCCATGAAGGCCCGCGGCCTTATGAAGCGCGACATCGACTACGTCGTCAAAGACGGTCAGGTCATCATCGTCGATGAATTCACCGGCCGCCTCATGTACGGCCGGCGTTATAACGAGGGCCTCCATCAGGCCATCGAGGCCAAAGAGGGCGTCGAGGTCGCCAGCGAAAACAAAACGCTCGCCACCATCACGTTCCAGAACTTCTTCCGCCTCTATCAAAAGCTCTCCGGCATGACCGGCACGGCGCTCACCGAGGAGGAGGAATTCTCCGGCATCTACGGCCTTGACGTCATCGAGATCCCCACCAACAAGCCCGTCGTCCGCAAAGACGACCCCGACGTCGTCTATAAGACCGAGGCGGCCAAGTTCCGTGCCGTCATCCGGCAGGTGCAGGAATGCCACGCCAAAAACCAGCCCGTCCTCGTCGGCACCATCTCCATCGAAAAATCCGAGATCCTCTCCCAGATGCTCAAAAAAGAGGGCATTGCCCACAATGTCCTCAACGCCAAGCACCACGAGAAGGAAGCCGAGATCGTCGCACAGGCCGGTCACCTCGGCGCCGTCACCATCGCCACGAACATGGCCGGCCGCGGCACCGACATCATGCTCGGCGGCAACGCCGAATTCATGGCCAAAAACGACCTGCGCAGGCAGGGCATGGACGAAGCGCTCATCGTCGAGTCCAACTCGTTCGCCGAGACCGACGACCCCGACATCCTCGCCGCCCGCGACGCCTATCAGCAGGCGTATGCCCGCCATAAAAAAGAGGTGGACGCGCAGGCCGAGCAGGTGCGCGCCGCCGGCGGCCTGTTCATCGTCGGCACCGAGCGCCACGAATCGCGCCGCATCGACAACCAGCTCCGCGGCCGCGCCGGCCGGCAGGGCGACCCCGGCGAAACGCGCTTTTACCTGTCGCTGCAAGACGACGTCATGCGCCTGTTCGGCTCCGAGCGCGTGCAGAACATGATGGAGGCCCTCGGCATCGACGAAGACACCCCCATCGACGCCAAGATCCTCTCCGGCGCCATCGAAAACGCCCAGAAGACCGTCGAAAGCCGCAACTATCAGGCCCGAAAGAGCGTGCTGGAATACGACGACGTCATGAACGTCCAGCGTAAGATCATCTACGAGCAGCGCCGTCAGGTGCTCGATGGGGAAGACCTGCGCACGAACATCCAGTCCATGGTGCAGTTCGTCGTGAACACCGCGCTCCATGCCGCCTTCGGTGAGCAGCACCACCTCGAC
>CAKTXB010000135.1 GCA_934630555.1 uncultured Oscillospiraceae bacterium | reverse complement strand
CTTTGGAGGGGCTTCGGCTGATGTTCAGCATACAGGAGGAGTGCTATCCCCTTCAGACCGCCTATGACTACTTCTGCGATGAGTTTGAGAATATGCTTGGCGCGGCATTTGGCATCGCTCCAGCAGTGGAGGGCCTTGGTGAGACCGAGTCTGACGCCAAGGATCTCCTGCGCAGCACGATCCTGGCCACTGTCAACAAGGTCTGTTTGGATCGGTATTTGGAGGAGTATCGGAGGCGGCTGGAAAAGGCAGGACCTGCGGAAGGACCGGATCTTGTATGAGAAACGCGATCAATGCAGGGAAAGTGGGGTCAAAAAACGGAGCCCTGTCAAGATAAAACATAAAAAGCAAGCCCCTCTGAAGCTGAGTTGAAGCTTGAGAGGGGCTTGCTTTTTTGGTCACGGGGCACACGCGGGAAGGGTCATGCCTCCCCGATAAAATTCTCAATGGCGCTGCGCAGCTTGGAATAGCGAACTACAAAATGAATGGCAGGCGCGTTGCTCTTTGAGATCATTGCCCACCGGCCTTTGAGGACGGAGATCGAGATATTGTGAAAGTCTGTATCACAGGGGCGAATGGAATAGCCGGGGTGGGTGCGGGCATACTCGTTTGTCTGCTCCAAATGCTGACGGTAGTCCGCATAGGTATAGCGGATGTCTTTCGGGAAGAACAGCGTGGAGAGCGGGAGCGTCGGCGCATACTGAGCAAACGCTTCCTGTGACAGATCGGGAAAGGCGTCTGTGATAGGACTGTGTGTGAGGACCTGCTCCATATAGGAACGCTGCACCGCAGCGTGCTCCAGAACACGCTGCCGCTCGGCAGCGGTCAGCGCCTGTGCGCAGAGCATGGCGCGCAGCGTTTGCTCGCGAAGCGTTCCCAACGGCGGAGCGGACAGTACACGGCAGCGCGGCCCGACGTCCTGCGTACCGGCAAGCTGAAACGCGCGGAGCGCCGCAGCCTGCGCCTCCCGATAGATGCCCATAAGCGGCAGGGCCTTTTTCCAGATGGCGGCGGCGCGGTCACGGAAATAGTGCAGCGCCTCGCCGCCCTTGACCAGCTCATAGCGCCCCTGCTCGTGCGCTCCGGCGATGCACTCGCCGGAAAGCGCCGCGACGCCGGAAACATTGAGAAAATGGCAGTAGATGTTGTTCTGCACGCCCTTGAGATAGCAGGGCGTGATCTGCCCTGTCATATACAGCGGGATCCAGCCCTCCAGACCCAGCATCAGCTCGTGAAAGGGGCGGTCCAGATTGTGCACCACCTTCAGCTGCAGCCCCTTTTTCAGCAGCACGGCAAGACCGAACATATACTTCTTCGTAAACTCCCGGTCTTTTGCCATGTCATCCATCGGCATATCGCTGCACAGGAACACGGGTTCGTCCGATTTTCCCAGCGCCGTCGCCTTGAGAAAATCCAACTCCCCTTTTTTCATCTCCTCCAGGCCATAATAGGTCTTGCTCAGCGGCAGCTGGAACGGTACGGTGGGTACCTTCAAATCGTCAAAGCGGATGGCGCGGGTATATTCATTGAGGTCGAATGAGTCCAGATGCTTCAGGAACGAGGCAACATCATTGCTTCGTTCCGCATCATGGCCGCCCAGCCATTGGACCAGCCCGCGGTAAAGCGCCTCCGCATCCTGCTCAGACGCTTTGGCGCCGATCAGCTCGGCGAGGATGGCGCGCTCTGCCGGAGCATCAAAGCGCCGGATGACAAAGTCGGCGACTGCGGATGTAAAACGCTCGGGATCTGCCGGCCGGCGCTGTCCATTTCGGATGCGCGAGAGATAGGAGGCATCATAATTGGTGCTGCGTGCCAGATCAGAAACGCTGATGGAGAAGGTCGCGAGCAGACTGTTCAGGTTGCAGCGCAGGCGCTCCGTGTCAAAGCTGTTTTCCGGGAAAAAGAGCGCCAGCTTTTCCCGTACGGCTTCTTCTGTCAGAGCCGGGATATTGCGCTCGGCAGCGAGACGGACGATGCCGGAAAGGAGCTTGTTCCACTCCGCGGCGCTTTTCGGCTCCCGCTCCCCGCTGCGGTAGCGGCTGACGGTAGCCGGGGAAAGACCGCTGACCTCCGCCAGCTCCTTACCGGAGCAATGCAGCTGCGTCATATATTCGTTGAGCTGATCCTTGAACATCCGTGATCTCCTCCTTGCGCGCGGCGGTGCTTTCGATCATTCTATTATAAGGGCTGTCCTGCAAAAAGAAAAGGACTTCCCGCACAGTCCGTGACAAAGTGGAAAGCCCGGATGAATTCTGCGTTTTCCCCTGGTATATTTAAAATAAAGTGATGATTTGGATATGCCAAATGGATGGAAAGCGAGGAATTGTTATGAAAAGACGCGTGATGAGCACGCTGCTGGCCCTCTGCCTGTGCCTGACCCTGCTGCCGGAGACGGCCTTTGCGGCAGAGCCCGCGACGGAAACGGCGGACTTTACTGCCGGAAGCGGTACGGCAGCCATAGCCTTGCTGAATCAGTATAAGATCGGCGAGGCGGACTCTGTCTGGGATAACGACAGCAAAACGCTCACCCTGAACGGCATCGACTTCACCACCACGGCAACGACCGCCGTGAAGCTGCCCGCAGGCTCCACCATTGTGCTGGCGGACGGAACGGCAAATGAGATCGTCAGCGGCGATGCAGCGGCAGCAGAGGACGGTGAGTATGGGAACAAAATTTATATCACGGCAGTTGACGCTCTGGGCGCTCTGACCATTCAGGGCGGTTCGGCGGGCACGGGCACGCTGTCCGTTACCTCCGGTACCCATACGAATACCGGCGATGCATGGACGTACACCTCCGCCATTTCCGTGGACGGCGAGCTTACCGTGCAGGGCGGTCACATCACAGCCACGGGCGGCAAGGCCGTGTCCGCCGACTGTGCGTTTTCCACCGGCATTCTTATGACCAGCGATACACGCAATAAGGCGCTGTCCGTCACGGGCGGCTCTCTGACTGCCATTGGAGGGGAGTCCATTGATACAGATGATGAGACGGTGCCCGATTCCTTCTCCCGCGGCGTCAATGTGTACCGGGGGAATGTTTCCGTCACCGGCGACGGAAAGCTGACGGCAAAATGCGACCCGTCCATGGACGGCGCGGGGCTTGCGTATGGCATTGATATTTTACAGGGCGACCTGCTGGTCTCGCAGGGGGGCGAAGTGACGGCCAGCGCATCCCACGGGATCGACGTCTCCGGAGGCGGCATTCGGCTGGACGGCGGTAAGATCACGGCCACGCAGGTAAAGAAAGACGAAAGAAGCTCCGGGAATGCCATTACGGTGGAAAAATCATTCAACAGCAGCCACAACACGGAGAAAGCCGGCAGCATCACGGTGACCGGCGGCACACTGACCGTTGCTGGCGGCAGCGTTTATATGTATGCGGATCAGCCTGCCGGCACACAGGGCGTATTCGCCGTGTCCGGCGGCACGGTGACGACAGAAAATTTATACGGTGCGACGAAGTACGATATTTCGGGCGGTACGGTGCAAACACGGCGGATCGACGGTGGGGCGCTGACCTTGTCCAACGCTGCGCTCACGCTCCGTGTGCCGGTGTTCAAGGGCGGCTCAGGCGAGCTGTACGCGTTCTCTGCGCTGGGGCTCGGCAAGCTCACCGTAAACAGCGGCACACTGGATGCGGCATGGGATTGGGGTGAAAACACGCCGTCTTCAGTAACTGAGGAGGATGGCGAGCCCACGCCGCTGGTGAGGATCTTAGGCGGCAGTTCCGGCTCGGCAGCCTTTTATGGCGGCACGGCCACCCTTGACACCGGCTATGCCGGAAATGTTGTGATAAAGGCGGCGGAGATCCTTATGGGCGACGGCATGACGGAGACCGGCGCCGGAAATACCGACACCGACGCACATACGCAGTCAGACGGCGGCACGCCGGTGGTGTTCAGCGCCTTTCAGCAAAAAGAGATCACCGTATCCGGCATCACCGCCAAAAGCAAGGCCTACGACGGCACGGCGGCCGCCGCCCTTATCGGCGGTACGCTGAACGGCGTGGAAGCAAACGACGAAGTGTACCTCGAGCTGTCGGATGCGAAAGCGGAATTTGACAGCAAAGATGTTGGAGACGATAAGCGCGTCACGATCAAGGGCGTCCTCAAGCTGACCGGCAAGGATGCCGGCAAATACACCCTCGCACAGCCCGAGCTGACGGATCTGAAAGCCAATATCACCCCCTGCGCTGATTTCGAGGACGCTACCAACAAGGCCCAGACCATCTATGTGGGCGAGGACAGCTTTGAAGCGCCCAAGTTCACCGGCGTTGGCGGCGAAACGGTCACAGGCGCGCTCGAATATAGGCTGGCCGACGGAAGGACGGAAGCGGAGATCCCCGGGATGCTCCGCGGCCTGAAGGCGGGCGAGGGGCTGTATATCCCCTACATCTTCACGGCCTCCGGCAACTACAGCGGTGTAAAGAACGGCACCATCACCGTCACGGCGCAGGAGCGCCTCAACGCCGGCAGCGGCAGCAGCTCGCCGCGCTATTCGATCACGTTCCCCGATCAAGCCGAGCACGGCACGATGACGACAGACCGCCGCTACGCCGGGCGCGGCGATACCGTGACCATCACGGTGGCTCCTGACAGCGGCTATGTGCTGGAAACGCTGGTCGTCACGGATAAGAACGGCAGCGAACTCAAGCTCACCGCTCAGGGCGGCGGCAAGTACGCGTTCACCATGCCGGGCAGCAAGGTCGAGATCAAGGCAACATTCATGGAGGACAACAGCGTTCTGAATTTCTTCTACGATGTGCCAAACGACAGCTTCTGCTATGAAGCGGTGAAGTGGGCGGTCGGAAAGAGCATCGCCGCTGGTGTTGGAAACGGTCTGTTCGCCCCCGACCAGCCCTGTACCCGGGCGCAGATCGTCACCTTCCTGTGGCGCGCGGCGGGCAGCCCGGAGCCGAAGCACGCCGGCAGCTTTTCGGATGTTCCCGCAGGCGCCTACTATGCAAAGGCGGCGGCCTGGGCGGTGGAGAACGGCATCACCACCGGCACGGGCGATGGAAAATTCTCGCCTGACGCCGCCTGTACGAGAGCGCAGGCTGTGACGTTCCTCTACCGCGCCCTTGGTAAACCGGCCGGCGGCAAGGCTGCGTTCAGCGATG
This sequence comes from uncultured Oscillospiraceae bacterium, assembly GCA_934630555.1. Lineage (GTDB taxonomy): Bacteria > Bacillota > Clostridia > Oscillospirales > Oscillospiraceae > CAG-170. Next base: position 429 of record CAKTXB010000135.1, on the reverse strand, counting down.
TTTCCGCCAGCAGCTACTATGCAAATGCCGCGGCATGGGCCGCGGCCAGCGGCGTCAGCACGGGCATTGGCAGCGGTCTGTTTGGGCCGGACAGCGACTGCACGCGCGCTCAGATCGTAACGTTCCTGTGGAGAGCCGCAGGGAAATAAACCGGGAGGACCGTTTCGTGGCTGCGCATGGCAAGCGGCCTTTTCATAACAGCAAGCAGCTCCGGTGCATACGCACACCGGAAAAAGCAGGGCGTTCCGGCTGACGGCCGGAACGCCCTGCTGAGCGTGTCAAAAAAGTATTTTTTGACACGCTCTCAAACGCGAACCGCTGTGCTGGGTTCGCGTTTGAAAGGCTTGCGCCATGCTGCGCGCATAATTTTTGCGCCTTTGGCGCAAAAATTCCACGACTGAACTTTGTTCTGCATGGGTTCGCCTTGGC
>CAKTXB010000134.1 GCA_934630555.1 uncultured Oscillospiraceae bacterium | reverse complement strand
AGGCCGCACCTACGTTTTCGCCGGAACTGCCGACCCTAAGAACCAACTCCCGACTACCACGGGCAACAGCGAAGCGCCTTGCCCCGCCGTAACACGAAACAAATCCAGCTCGCGCCTTCGGCGCAATCGCTCGGCACTGCCCTCATGCTCTCCCGGGGAATTAATCCAAAAAAGGGGGCCGCAGCCCCCTTTATTGGCCGTCGGGGATTGTCAAGGGGGCCATCGGAAGCCCCCTTGACCGCCTTTCTTTACACCGCCGGCGGCGCTTTCTTTCCCCGCGGGAAAGAAAGGGGGGCCGAGCCGCCCCCCTAGCAGGCACTGCCAGAATAAAACGCAAAAACCAAAGGTTTTGCAAAAGCAAGGGGTACCGGGGCGAAGCCCCGCAAAAAACCTCAAAGTCTGCTGTTGATATTGGCCGTAATATCGCGCACTGTATCGCTTACGCCGGAGCGCCGGTCCATCATGGCGGCGTCGATTTTTTTCAGCGAGTGGATGACGGTCGCATGGTCACGGCCAAATTCGCGGCCGATGTCGGGCAGCGACAGGTTCGTCATTTTACGGATGAGATACATCGCGATCTGCCGCGCCTCAACGGTGGATTTGTTTTTGAGCGATCCGCGCAGCACCTGCTCTTCAATGGAGTAGTACCGGCAGACCTCGGTGATGATGATCGTCGGCGTTGGAATGGACTCTGTTTCACCCTTGTGCATATCGCGGATGCAGCGCGCCACGTGCGGCACGTCCATCACCAGCAGCGACAGGTCGTGGTATGCTTTCAGTTTTTTTACCGTGCCCTCGATCTGCCGGATGTTCGTGGTGATGTTTTCGGCAATATAGGCGCACACGTCGTCCGGCATGGAAAGGCCGATGCTGTCACACTTGTTTTTGATGATGGCCATGCGGGTCTCATAGTCCGGCGGCGTGATGTCGGCAAGCAGGCCCCACTCAAAGCGCGTTTTCAGCCGGTCCTCCAGCTTCAGCATTTCCTTCGGCGGCCGGTCGGCGGTTAGCACGATCTGCCGGTGGTTTTCCCACAGCGTGTTGAATGTGTGGAAAAATTCCTCCTGTGTGGATTCCTTGCCTGCGATGAACTGAATATCATCCACCAAAAACAGGTCTGCATTGCGGTATTTGTTGCGAAATTCCACATTTTGACCTTTTTTCAGGGCTTCGATCAGCTCATTTGTGAACTGGTCTCCCTTGATATACACAATGTTGTAATCCGGATACGTCCTGTGGATCTGTGACGCGATCGCGTAGAGCAGATGCGTCTTGCCAAGGCCGGACGGGCCATAAATGAACAACGGGTTATAGGAGTCCGCCGGCTTGTTGGCAACGGCCAGCGCCGCCGCGTGCGCAAACCGGTTTGACGGACCGACGATGAAATTATCGAACGTAAACTGCGGATTGCAGCCAATGAACGCCGTGGAGGTTTCACCGCTGCGCAGCGCGTCCAGTTCCCCCTCGCAGAGAATCATGACCTCTGGCTGGGTACCGAACATTTCCGCCAGCGCCTCGCGCATAGGCTCTACACAGCGCTGCACCAGAAAATCGCGCCGGAATGCCGTTGGCGTGTACACGATCACCCGCTTATCCGTTACTTCCACCAGCTCCGCGTCGTCCATCCACGCCGAAACAACGTCCGTCGTCAGCTTTTTTTCCAAATAAGCCAGCAGCCTCGCCCAGACAAAATCCTTCGAGTACACGGCCATCCCCCTTTGCGGTATCTTTCTTCCCAAAAACCGCGTGAGTTTTCCAAAAAACGGGCGGATATTGGGTACGATCATACAGTGTGATTTTATCATAATTATGGCCATATTGCAAGTGTTATACAATATTATAAAGAAATATATGAAAAGGCGGGCTGCGCCCGCCCACCCGTTTTTGTCGGGATCGGCAGGCTTGAGCCCGTCACGGTTTTTTACTGGTCGCACCTGCGGTGCGAAGTCACCGTTTTTGCCTTAGTGTTTGCAACACTGTACCTGTGCCTCCGGCGGCCCATTCTTTTCTGCCTTGCCAGAAAAGAATGGGGAGAAAAGAGGCGCTTTAGGACGCGTGGACTTCTACCGCATTACCACTACTGAAGCCGCCAAATTTGTAACTAGTTGCAAACGAACGTCCTCTCCTGCAAGGAACTACGTCTGCCCTGCTCGCCAGAGCGACTCGCCAAACTTGCCACTCGTTGCCTCAGAATCACTGCACACAATCCCCACTGCCTCAAAAACCAAGGCCGCATCTACGTTTTCGCCGGAACTGCCGACCCTAAGAACCAACTCTCGTCGAAATCGGGCAACAGCGCAGCGCCTTGCCCCGCCGTAACACGAAACATCTACAGCTCGCGCCTCCGGCGCACTCGCTCGGCACTGCCCCCACGCTCCCCCGGGGGATTAATCCAAAAAAGGGGGCGCGCCTTTCGGCGCGTAAAAAAGAGGAGGGGCATTTGCCCCTCCAAAAACTCAATATTGCTTGAGGATATTCAGGATCCGCAGCGCGGACTTCTCCAGCTCCAGCCGGCCCGGCTCACGGGCGGACCGGTCGCCTTCTGTCAGGAACATCCCCGGATATTTCCAGTCTACGATCATTGCGCGCACGAACGCTGCGTCCTCGCCAAGACGCGCATCATCCGGCAGCAGCACGGCCCCGTGCGTGCCGGCTGCGATCGCAAAGGCCGGGCCGTAGACCTCGCGCCAGGCGCGCAGATCGAAACGCTCCGGCATTCCGGCTGCCGCGTGCAGAACAGCCGCGCCATAGGGCCGCACGCCCTTTGCCAGCGCCGCCGCACAGGTACCGGCGACCACCGGGTCTTCTGACCACAACTGCGCCGCCACAGCCGCTGTGCGGCCTGAGAGCAGGTCACAGCCCGGCGTGCGCCAGAACGTCACGCCACCTGCACGCAGCTCCTGCCCAACGGCCGCACCCACGGCCTGCAGCAGCACCGGGTCAAAGCTGCACGCCAGCACGCTTGCCGCCGGGAACGCCGTGCAGCACTGCTGCCGCACCGGCTTTTCCGTTTCTTCGTCGTAAATATCCCGCGTCAGCGCCAGACTGGTGCCGCCGCCGGCCAGCACATAGGCCGGGATGCCGGCCTCGTCCAGCGGCAGCGACGCACCCAGCGCGCCCGGCACATCGGCCGGATACTTGCCGAATCCCAGTACAAATTCCCGCAGCGCGTGGTCGTCCAGCCCGGCCACCAGCGTAAAGGCCGAACATTCGCCGCGCCGCAGCTGGGTGAGCGTATGTGCCTCGCCATCGCCGCGGCAGCCCAAAAAGCGGTCGCCCCGCCGCCGTGCCACGCGCGGCAGCCAGCGGTCGGAGAAGCGGATGGCCCGCTTGTGCGCGGCAGCCAGTTCCTCCGCTTCTTCAGGGTAAGTAAAGGCCGCTTCGGGGTGCGTCTTGCGCGGTGCGGTTTCCATGGCCAGCGGCGTGCACGCCTGCACGACGGCGTCGCGCGTCAGCCGGACGGACCCGGCCACGCACGTGGCGCGGCTGTTCAGGCCCACGCGGAAGTCATAATAGCCCGCTTCCAGCACAAAGGCGCTGCTTTCGGGGCGGAACACGGCGCACGCGGTGATGGGGAATTGCATTTGCACTGTCTGCGCTTCGCCGGGGGCCAGCAGCCGCGTTTTTTCAAAGCGGTTCAGTATCCAAATTGCGCCGCCGCGCTGTGATGCCGGATTTGAAAAATACGTCTGCACCAGCGCTTGTACCGGATGATCTGCCGACGTGTTTTCTACGGCCGCCTTGACGATGACCGTATATCCATCCAGCGCCACGCTCACGCTCGCAACAGCGGCATTGCCGTAGCCAAGCCCCCAGCCGAAGGGATAGAGCACGGACTTGCCCAGCGTGTCATAATAGCGGTAGCCGCACAGACCGTCGCCGTCCGCACCGGCAGCCAGATGATCCGCCGCCGCCTCCGGCCATGTGAACGCCAGATGGCCGCCCGGCGCACAGACGCCGGTCAGTACGTCGGCCAGCGCGTGGCCCAGCTCCTGCCCGCCAAGACCGGCAAACACAATGCCCGCGCACTGCGCGGCCTCACCCAGCTCCACAAAGCCCGGCGTGTTCAGAATGAGGATCGTTCGCTCAAACGCCGCGCGTACCCGCGCGACGAGCGAGGCCTCTTCCCGCGTCAGCTGTACGCGTGCATCGTCTGCCTGCCGCGTGACGACTACGATGGCCGCGGCGTTTTCCCGCGTCAGCCGAACAAGATCCAGCTCACTTTCCGGCAATTCCGTGCCGGCGGGGTTTTCCAGTGTCCAGCGGCGATAGCGGTGCGCCAGCAGGCCGTCCGGCACGATGTGCGCGTTTGCGCACAGGCCGTCCAGGATGGAGACCATGCGCCACGGCTGAACGTCCGCCGTGCAATAGGCGCTTTGCAGCTGCCCCGCGCCGAATACCGCCACCGGGATGGGCGTTCCATCCTCCAGAGGCAGCAGCGGCAGCGCGCCGCCCACATTGCGCAGCAGCACCATGCTCCCCGCTGCCGCCGTCCGCGCCAGCAGCGCGTGATCCGTCATTCTGGCCGTGATGTCCATAAAACCCTCCAAAACCCGCAAAGCGGTCTATGATTCCAGTTTGATGTTATCATAGCATAAATTTGCACGATTGAAAAGCCGCACGAAAAAACAAAATCGCGATCCAGCGCCAGCGATCGCGATTTTGAGAGAAGGAGCGACGGAGCGGGTGAGAGATGACATTTGATGCGCAGCATAAAAAGTCGTCGCGAACTGGCACAGTCCGCGACAACGTGTGTGATTCGAACACTATGGATCAACTACCAAATTAGAAAACAAAATCACAACCCAGCGACAGCGGTTGTGATTTTGAACGAAGAAAGACCTTTGCTGTCGAGGTGAACGCGCTTGCGCGGTCACCTGACAACCAAAGGTCATTTCTGAGTGGAGCAGGATACGGGAATCGAACCCGCCTCCTCGGCTTGGGAAGCCGATGTACTACCGATGTACTAATCCTGCGTATGAACTTGCGCTGTGCGAAGCACAGCGGATACGGGAATACTCCAGCGGCTGCGCCGCCTCCGTGCCACCGGTATTTTGGTGCTGCTGCGCGGCACCACTGCGCTGCGCGCAGCGGCCGTGCCTGCGGCCCGGCAAAAATACACGGCGGTCGAACCCGCCTCCTCGGATGCCGAAGCCGATGTACTACCGATGTACTAATCCTGCAAAGTAGGTTTATTTTAACATTGCGGGAGAGAATTTGCAACTACTTTCTGTCGAAACTTTTATTTTTGATGCGTTCCCCGGCGGGGGATGGGGGCTTTTGGCGGGGTGCTGCCCCGCTGGTCCCTTGGTTTTTGCAGCCTGAAAGGCTGCGCGGGGTTTACGGGGCTTCGCCCCGGTGGCCTGTTGGTTTTGCGACCTTACAGGTCGTGCGGGGATTTTGCGGGGCTTTGCCCCGGTACACCTTGGTTTGCAAAACCTGACAGGTTTTACGATTTACTTGCAGTGCCTGCAATGGGGGGGTTGCGGGGCTTCGCCCCGGTACCCTGTGGTTTTGGGGTTTGCAAAACCTTTAGTTTTTGCATTTTATTCTGGCAGTGCCTGCTAGGGGGGCGGTTCGGCCCCCCTTTCTTTCCCGCGGGGAAAGAAAGCGCCGCCGGCGGTGTAAAGAAAGGCGGTCAAGGGGG
>CAKTXB010000133.1 GCA_934630555.1 uncultured Oscillospiraceae bacterium | reverse complement strand
GGGCATAAGGGCACGATCACAGCTGCGGCGGCGGCCGGCAGCATTACATTTACGGCAGAGCTGCGATAACGCATAAAGACCGTGCGGCACGTCCAAGACGTGCCGCACGGTCCAGATCGTCAAAAGAGCCCCGCAGAGTTCGCGCCCGCAGGCGCGAAAAAGGTCCGGATCATGTTCGGCGGCGTGTACGCCGCTGAAAATACTTTCCTGACACGCACAGCAGGCTTCGCACCCAAAGGATGCGAAGCCTGTTCACTGTATTTTACAGGGTGATCTCTTCCGCCTGCGCAGTGCAGCCGTTCGTCATGGCACGGCATTTTGCCGTGAAAGCAGCCACCTGCTCCGGGCAGCGGCCAATGTAGCGCGCGGGCTTGAGCTCAGCGCGGATCTCGTCTGCCGTCAGGCCAAAGTCCGGGTGTGCAACCAGCGCGGCAATGAGATCCCAGCTTTCACCATTCTTCATTTTTGCCGTGGCCTCCATGGACGCTTCGCGGATGATCTCGTGTACCTGCTGCCGGTCGCCGCCGCGGCGGACAGCGGCCATGAGCAGATTTTCCGTGGCAATGAACGGCAGGTAATCCCACACGAGCTTTTCCACGATTTTTTCGTTCACGTGCAGGCCGCCTGTGACGTTCTGCATGAGGCGCAGAATGGCATCCACCGCTAAAAAGCCTTCGGGCAGGGCAATGCGGCGGTTGGCCGAATCGTCGAGCGTGCGCTCGAGCCACTGCGTGGAGGCGGTCATGGGCGCGTTCGCTGCGTCAGCCATGACATAGCGTGCCAGCGAGCAGATGCGCTCGCAGCGCATGGGATTGCGCTTATACGGCATAGCGGACGAGCCGACCTGTTTCTGTTCAAACGGTTCTTCCACCTGCCGGTCGTGCTGCAGCAGCCGCATGTCGTTTGCAAAGCGGTAGCAGCTCTGCGCAATAGAGGACAATACAGCCAGAATGCGGCTGTCGAGCTTGCGCGGATATGTCTGACCGCAGACGTCATACAGCCGGTCAAAGCCGAAGTCAGCGGCGATCCGGCGATTCATTTCGTCAATTTTGGCCGTGTCACCGTCAAACAGAGCCAGGAAGCTGGCCTCCGTACCGGTCGTGCCGCGGCAGCCGAGGAAGCGGATGGCGGCGATCACGTCGTCCAGCTCTTCCAGATCGAGCATCAGATCCTGCAGCCACAGCGTGGCGCGCTTGCCGATCGTGACGAGCTGCGCAGGCTGATAGTGCGTGTAGCCAAGGCACGGCGTGGCGGCATGGCGGTCGGCAAAATCACACAAATTCTGCATGACCTGCGCCAGCTGGCTGCGCAGATAGCGCAGTGCATCGCGGTAGATGATCAGGTCGGCGTTGTCAGTGACGTAGCAGCTTGTGGCGCCGAGATGAATGATGCCGGCGGCCTCTGGCGCGTCCTGCCCAAAGGCGTAGATATGCGCCATGACATCATGCCGGATCTCCTTTTCCTTGGCAGATACCACATCATAGTCGATGGGGCTGACGTGCGCGGCCAGCGCATCCACCTGCTGCTGTGTCACGGGCAGGCCCAGCGCGTGCTGGGCCCGGGCCAGACTCACCCAAAGCCTGCGCCATGTTTCAAAGCGCATATCCGGGGAGAACAGATGCAGCATCCGGCGGGAGGCGTAGCGCGAAGCCAGCGGGCTTTCATACGTGGGCTTCATGCGCACAGTCCTCAGCGGTAGATGATCTCATCGCGCGCCGCGCCGACGGAAACGTAGCGGATGTGGCAGCCGATGTTCTTTTCAATGAACTCCACATAGTCGCGTGCAGCCTGCGGAAGGTCCTCATACCTGCGCACGCCGGAAATGTCACAGTTCCAGCCGGGGAGCGTGGTCATGACAGGCTTTGCCTGCGCTACGGCAGCAGTGAACGGGAAGTCGCCGGTGCGCTTGCCATCCAGCTCATACTCGATGCAGACGGGAATTTCCTTCATGTAGGACAGCACGTCCAGCTTGGTGAGCGCGACTTCCGTTGCGCCCTGCACGCGCACGCCGTAGCGGGTGGCCACGATGTCAATGGGGCCAACACGGCGCGGACGGCCGGTGGCAGCGCCGTATTCGCCGCCGGCAACACGCAGCTGCTCAGCTTCCTCACCGAACCATTCCGCCGTGAACGGGCCTTCGCCCACGCAGGTGGAATAGGCCTTCACAATGCCGAGCGTGCGGTCCACATGGCTGCCCGGGATGCCGGCGCCGACACAGGCGTAGCCGGCGTTGGAGGAAGAGGAGGACGTGTAGGGGAAGATGCCGAGGTCGATGTCGCGCAGCGCGCCGAGCTGGGCCTCAAACATGATGTTCTTGCCGGCCTTTTCGGCTTCGTAGAGATACTTGGACGTGTCGCAGATGAACGGCTCGAGCTTCGAGCCAAACTCCTTGCACCAGGCCAGCATATCCTCAAGCTTATAGGGCTCCGCGCCGTAAACATTCTGAATGGTCAGGTTCTTCCACTCCAGGATCGTGTCCAGACGCTGCGCCAGATATTCGGGATACTTGAGTTCCCCCATCATTACGGTCTTCTTCTGATACTTGTCGGAGTAGACCGGCGCGATACCGCGCAGAGTCGAACCATATTTCTTGTCTTTCAGACGCGCTTCTTCCAGACCGTCCAGCGCACGGTGGTAGGGGAAAACGATCGTGGCGCGCTCCGAAATTTTGAAGTTTTCCGGCGTGATGGAAATGCCGGCTTTGCGCAGCGTTTCGATCTCACCCCACAGGCTTTCCAGATCAATAACGACGCCATTGCCAAGCACGTTCACAACGTTCGGCAGGAAAATGCCGGACGGAATGAGGTGCAGGGCGAATTTGCCATATTCATTTACAACGGTGTGACCGGCATTGTTGCCGCCCTGATAACGGCAGACGATGTCATATTCGCGTGCGATGAGGTCGATCATACGGCCCTTGCCTTCATCGCCCCAGTTGATGCCCACAACAGCACAGTTACTCATAATGATGCTCTCCTTTGTTTTGATCAGATTCAAAAGTCAGTCTAGGATTCCCGGCAGGCGGAGATCCTACGCGGCCTGTCCGCGTCACAATTCAATTACAGTATACAGGATGCGAAAGCATAAGTAAAACAGAAAATATTGATGGTTATAATAAGCAAAATGAATAATAAAAGCGTAAGCTGACGTTTTTCCTCTTTACTTTTTCGGTTTAATCCTTTACTATATGAAGTGTAAAATTATGAAGTGAAAAAGCACGAAAAACGGAAAAACATTTCTTTTTGAAAACAGAAACGGAGGAATACTCTTGAACAACCGCAACAAGCGTTCCGACCCGGACAGCGACCTGTACCGCGCGATCCTGCATCTGCGTGACCTGGACGAATGCTATAATTTCTTTACCGACCTGTGCACCATTTCGGAGCTCAAGGCCATGGAGCAGCGCTACGAGGTGGCGAAGCTGCTGAACGAAGGGCTCATCTATAATGATATTCTGGAAAAGACGGGCGCCAGCAGCGCGACCATCAGCCGCGTGAACCGCAGCCTGAACTACGGAACGGATGCGTACCGCGAGATCTTTGCCCGCATGAAGCAGGAGGACGACGAGGCGTGACGGCATATGGTTCACTTGCTGCCAGCTATGACGGCCTGACGTGGGATGTGCCCTATGAAAAAATGGCGCAGTTCTTTCTGCGCCTGTGTAAGCGCCATCACTGCGCGCCTGAAACGGTGCTGGATCTTGCCTGCGGCACGGGATCGCTGGCGATCCTGTTGGCCAAACAGGGCTGCCGCGTGCTGGGGGCGGACTGCGCCGAACAGATGCTGACGCAGGCCAGCGCCAAATCGGCCGATATGGACAACGCGCCGTATTGGATCTTACAGACCATGCAGAATCTGCGTCTGCCGCAGCCGGTGGACGCAGTCGTTTGCTGTTTGGACAGCATCAACTATCTCACGCGCGCCAAGGATTGCGCGCGCACGTTCCAGCGGGTGTATGACGCGCTGCGGCCCGGTGGACTGTTCGTGTTTGATGTGAACACGCCGGAAAAGCTGCGCGGCCTTGACGGACAGGTATTTCTGGACGAAAACGAGGACAGCTACTGCGTTTGGCGCGCGGAATTTTCCGAAAGAAAACGCCTGTGCCGCTATGGAATGGATATTTTCCAGCGTGACGGTGCGCTCTGGCGGCGCAGCGCGGAAGAACATCTGGAGTATGCCTATGAGCTGCCGGAGCTGGAGGACTATCTCCGCACGGCGGGCTTTGCAGACGTACAGATCTATGGCGACCGGGTGCTGCGCGCGCCGGAGGAGGGCGCACAGCGCGTCTGGTTCGCCGCCAAAAAGGAGAAATGACGACCATGCACGATGAACTGGTACGCGTCATGACAAAGGACGGCTTTGTCAAGGCCGTCGCGGTGACAACGAAAAATCTGACAGAGCGCGCGCGGCAGATCCACAAAACGCTGCCCACGGCTACGGCTGCGCTGGGGCGGCTGCTGGCAGCCGCGTCCATGATGGGCAATATGCAGAAAGTGGAGGACGGGTCCATCACACTGCAAATCAAGGGCGGCGGGCCGCTGGGCACGCTGCTGGCCGTTTCGGATGCCGAAGGCAATGTCCGCGGCTGGGTGGAGAACCCGCAGATCAGTCTGCTTGAAAAATACCGCGGCAAGCTGGATGTGGGCACAGCGGTCGGTACAGACGGCACACTCACAGTCATTCGCGATCTGCACATGAAAGAGCCGTATATCGGCAGCATCGAGCTGGTGTCCGGTGAGATCGCCGAGGATATTACGCAGTATTTTGCGCAGAGCGAGCAGACGGCAACGGCCTGCGCGCTGGGCGTGCTGGTGGATACCGACCAGAGCGTGCGTGCGGCAGGCGGCTATATTTTGCAGCTGCTGCCCGGCGCACCGGATGACATCATTGACCGGCTGGAAGCCGGCATTCAGGCCGCCGGCGCGGCCACGGCCATGCTGGATGCGGGGCTGACAGGCGCGCAAATGCTGGAAAAGGTGCTGGACGGCTTTGAAGTAGAACTGCTGGAAATGCAGCCGATCGAATACCGCTGCTATTGCAGCCGTGCCCGCGTGGAATCCACGCTGGTCAGCCTGGGCAAGGACGATCTGGAGCAGGTCGTGGCAGACGGCGAAACGCTGCACGTGGATTGTCAGTTCTGTGACCGGGTATATGATTTTACCCCGCAGGATGTGGCAAAGATCCTGGAAAAGCTGGTCTGAAAATCGCCATGCAGTTTTTTTGAAAAAACGCTTGACAAACGGCCGGCTGCTTTGTATAATAACACCCGTCGCTGAGATATGCGGCGGGTGTGAAACGGAAGGTTAGCTCAGCTGGGAGAGCACTTGCCTTACAAGCAAGGGGTCACAGGTTCGAGCCCTGTACTTTCCACCATTTATCTGGCCCGGTGGTGCAGTCGGTTAGCACGCCAGCCTGTCACGCTGGAGGTCGACAGTTCGAGTCTGTTCCGGGTCGCCATAATGTGTGTTGAGGCGAGTGAAAACTCGCCTCGATATGCCTCTGTAGCTCAGTAGGTAGAGCAGCGGACTGAAAATCCGCGTGTCGTTGGTTCAACTCCGACCGGAGGCACCACATATCCATTCCGCTCCGTCGAGCGTTATGCATAGCCGCCCCTTTGGGCGCGCGTTATGCGGGTGTAGCTCATCCGGTAGAGCGCCACCTTGCCAAGGTGGAGGTAGCGAGTTCGAGCCTCGTCACCCGCT
>CAKTXB010000132.1 GCA_934630555.1 uncultured Oscillospiraceae bacterium | reverse complement strand
GCAGCATGGCGCAAGCCTTCTCAAACGCGGACCCAGCGCAGCGGTTCGCGTTTGAAAGCGTGTCAAAAATACTTTTTGACACGCTTTCAAACAACAGGCACGACCGATCTAGGTCGTGCCTGTTGTTATGCTCTGAGGAAACATCCTGCGTCTTTGCGCCGGATGCCTTTTATGTACCTCCAAGCATGGACGCTCAGACTGCGGCGGCGTCTTTTCTGCGCAGACGAAAACGCCTTGTTTCATCTCAGGGGCCTCTCCCGGCGGCACAGGCGAACTGCAAAGCGATCGGTCCGCTTACATCTGTTCCAGAAAGCTCTTGATCCTTGCTGCGCCTGCGTAGACAGTGGGCGGGTCGGTCTGCACGACCAAAGACGGCGCCTGCGTCAGGCCAAGGGCGGTCGCCTCCTGAAGATGCTCCGCCACATCCCGCTCTTCAAAGGCGATCCCCGCTTTTTTCAGAATGGGCTTGATGCTGCGGCAGTTCGGACAGGTCGCGGTGGTGTAGAGATAATATTCCCCGACCGGCTTTTCAGCTGCCTTGTCCTCCTGCACCTTTGGGCAGCCCCCTTGCACGCCGCCCACCTGATAGGTCTTTCGGTCCAGATATTCCTGGCTCTTGCCGTCGTTCCAGTTCTGCACCGGGCGGTAATAGCCGGTGATCCGGCTGTAGACCTCCGTGGCCTTCCCGCAGACCGGACAGGTCTTCTGTTCCCCCTTCAGGTACCCGTGCTCCGTGCAGATAGAATAGGTCGGCGACAGCGTGTAATAGGGCAGCTCATAGTTCTCGGCGATCTTGCGCACCAGCGCGGCGGCGGACTGCCAGCTGGGCAGCTTTTCGCCAAGGAAGGTGTGGAATACCGTGCCGCTGGTGTAGAGCGTCTGGAGCTTGTCCTGCACGTCCAGCGCGGAAAACACGTCCTCGGTATAGCCCACGGGCAGATGGCTGGAATTGGTGTAGTAGGGCGTTGCGCCCTCGTGCGCGGTGATGATGTCGGGATAACGCGCCTTGTCGTGCTTGGCAAGACGGTAGGCCGTGGATTCTGCCGGGGTCGCCTCCAGGTTATAGAGGTCGCCGTACAGCTCCTGATAGTCGCTCAGCCGCTCGCGCATATGCTTGAGCACCCGCACGGCAAATTCCTGTGTTTCCTCGTGGGTGAGATCCTTGCGCAGCCAGTTGGCATTCAGCCCCGCCTCGTTCATGCCCACGAGCCCGATGGTGGAAAAGTGGTTGTCGAAGCCGCCGAGATAGCGCTTGGTGTAGGGATACAGCCCCTCCTCCAAAAGCTTTTCCACCGTTGTACGCTTGATCTTCAAACTGCGGGCGGCAAGATCCATCATGCGGTCCAACCGGACGAAAAAGTCCGCTTCATCCTTGGCAAGATAGGCGATACGGGGCAGGTTGATGGTCACGACGCCCACCGAGCCGGTGGACTCGCCGCTGCCGAAAAAGCCGCCGCTTTTCTTGCGCAGCTCCCGCAGATCCAGCCGCAGGCGGCAGCACATGCTGCGCACGTCGCCCGGCTCCATGTCGGAATTGATGTAGTTGGAGAAGTACGGCGTGCCGTATTTGGCGGTCATCTCAAAGAGCAGCCGGTTGTTCTCCGTTTCAGACCAGTCGAACTCCTTCGTGATCGAATAGGTCGGGATGGGATACTGGAAGCCGCGGCCGTTGGCGTCGCCCTCGATCATGACCTCGATAAAGGCCTTGTTGATGACATCCATCTCTGCCTGACAGTCGCCGTAGGTGAAGTCCATGGGCTTGCCGCCCACGATGCAGGGCTGATCGGCAAGGTCGGCGGGCACCGTCCAGTCCAGCGTGATGTTGGAAAACGGGGCCTGCGTTCCCCAGCGGCTTGGCGTATTGACGCCAAAGACAAAGCTCTCGATGCAGTGCTTGACCTCGTTGTAGCTGAGCTGATCCGTGCGCACAAAGGGCGCAAGGTAGGTGTCGAAGCTGGAAAATGCCTGCGCCCCCGCCCACTCGTTCTGCATGATGCCGAGGAAATTCACCATCTGGTTGCACAGCGTGGCAAGATGCTTGGCCGGCGCGCTGGTGATCTTGCCGGTCACGCCGCCAAGCCCATCCTGAATGAGCTGCCGGAGGCTCCATCCGGCGCAATATCCGGTGAGCATGGACAGATCGTGCAGGTGAATATCCGCGTTGCGGTGCGCGTCGCCGATCGCCTCGTCATAGATCTCGCTGAGCCAGTAGTTGGCGGTGATGGCGCCGGAGTTGGACAGGATCAGACCGCCCACGGAGTAGGTGACGGTGGAGTTTTCCTTGACCCGCCAGTCGGACACCCGCAGATAGTCGTCTACCAGCTTTTTATAGTCCAGCACGGTGGAGCGCATCTGCCGCAGCTTCTCCCGGTTCTTCCGGTAGAGGATGTAGGACTTCGCTACGGCGGCATACCCTGCGCGCTGCAGCACCGCCTCCACGCTGTCCTGAATGTCCTCCACGCCGATCTCGTTGTCTTTGACCTTGCCGGCATAGTCGGCCGTTACCTGCAGCACGAGCAGGTCAAGGATGTCCTGATTGCAGGGGATCTTCGTTGCGTCGAACGCCTTGGTGATGGCATTCGCAATACGCGACAGATCGAAGTCCACCCGTCTTCCGTCCCGCTTGATGACTTGATACATGATCGTCTCCTCCTGTTCTCTACTGTCCGCGGATCTGTGTGTTCGGTATATAGGGCAAAACGCTCTCCCGCAGCGCTTTGATCTCCTCCTCGCTCAGGGCGCGCACGCCGCCGCCGACCAGCGCGCCGGGATCCACAAAGGGCTGCAGAAAATACCGCTTCGCCCCCTTCAGCCAGCGTCCGATCTCCTCCATATCCCCCGGCGTGTGCAGCGGCGCGCAGACGGTGGTGCGGAACTCATAGTCCACCGCATCTCCCATCAGCAGGGCGGCGCTTTTTTGCACCTGCGCCAGCACATCCACGCCGCCGCAGGTCTGCGCATAGCGCGCCGGGCTGTTCTTTATATCCATGGCCACATAGTCCAGCAGGCCGACGCAGATCAGCTGTTTCAGCATGGCGGGATCTGTGCCGTTGGTGTCCAGCTTGACGGCATAGCCAAGCCGGCGGATCTCTTCCAGAAATCCCGGCAGCTCCGGCTGGAGCGTCGGCTCCCCGCCGGTGACGCAGACGCCGTCCAGCTTTCCGTGGCGGGTCTCCAGAAAGGCCAGGACTTCCTCCGCAGAAAGGCCGTCGGTCCTGCGGCCCGACAGGACCAGCGTGGGATTATGGCAAAATAGGCAGCGCAGGTTGCAGCCGGACAGAAATACGGTGCATGCCACCTTCCCGGGGTAGTCCAGCAGCGTCAGCTTTTGCATTCCGCCAATGTGCATACGCATCTCCCTCCTGCAAATATGGTCTTGGTCCTCAGTATACACCAGCAGATCGCTTCTGTCAATGCAAAAACGCAATATATAGTGGTTTTATAAAAATAATGATACTATATATGCGATTCCCCGCAAAGAGAGGTGCGCCGGGTCATCGTGCTCAGTCTTTTTCCCGTAGCATGCCATCATTTTTACCGCATAGCAAGAAAAAGTGTGCTGTTTGCTCAAGGACTATTGCAATTCAAACAGGGGCGTGTTAAACTTCACAGTATAAAAGCAGAAGTGGATCGAAGCGGGGGTACCCCCGCTTCCCGTAGGGTTCCCCTACGGGAAAATCCTTCTGCACCATGGAGGGATGGTAATGAAAAAGAAAATTTTGAGTATCCTTCTGGCGCTGACGCTCTGCCTCGGCCTTCTGCCGGCGGCGGCATTCGCGGAAGGAACGGAAAGCGGAGCGCCTGCTGTCACCGCAGGTGAAACCACCGTAACGCTCCTGACGATCACGGACGCCATCTGCCCGATCAACGGGGAGGCGCCCGTCGCCAGTATCGCGGAAACGGCGCAGTACACCGGTACGATCGCCTGGGCAGGCGACCCCGAGCGCTTTGAGCCGAATCGGGAATACACCGCCACCATCACGCTGACGGCGAAGGATGGCTATACCTTTACAGGACTGCCCGCCAACACCTTCACCATCCCCGGAGCCAAATCCGTGACCAACGCGGCGGACAGCGGCATCATCACCGCGGTCTTTTGGTCTCCATGGGAGGACTATATCACCGACGGCAGAGGCTATACGGCGTATCGTGCTTTTCATGAGGATTCCTCTGGCTATGGGTACTTTGACATCATCAACACCTACAAGGGCCGCTGGACGGGAACCACCTACAACAACAATGGCTACTGCACGGTATACAGTCGCGATGGCGCGCGTGTCACCGTGAGCGAGGTCGGAACACCGGTGGATATGGGGGCTGGCATCACGCTTACGGTGCGGCCGGAGGTTTCCATCGACGGGAAATTCATCACCGCCGTCTATACCCTGCAAAACACCGGCAGCGCCGACGCGACGGTGTCCGTCGGCAGCCACGCGGATATCCAGATCGGCGGCGACGACTACGCACCGATCACCAAGTTCGATGACGGACGCGGCTTTAAGATGGTCAACAGGAATGACAACGATCTGCATTTCAATTTCTTCGGCAAGCACACTCTCGGTGTCACCGATGTGGATACCTTCTGGTTCGGCGAGTATGACCAGCGCAGGACCAATGTGTTCAATCAGGTCGAAGCGGATTCCATCAGCGGCATCGACTCCGGCATGGCGTATGCGTGGCTAGATCGCGTGATCCCGGCCGGTGGAACGAGCGTATTCCGCGCCACCATGGGCACCGGCGACGCGGCGAGCGGCACGGACCTCCCCATCGGCGTGAACTTCGACACTCAGGGCGGCAGCCAAATCGCGCCCATCCCGGTGCCCTCCGGCAACACGGTCACCAGACCGGCGGACCCCGTCCGCAGCGGCTACCATTTCGACGGCTGGTACACAGAGCCGGGATGCGTCACCCTCTTTGACTTCTCCACGCCTATCACAAGCACCATCACCCTTTATGCGAAGTGGACCTCCGATGACGCCCCTCTGCCGGTCTCTCCCTCCACCTCGTCTGCACCCACCTATCCTGTGAACACGCCGGACAAGATCGAAAACGGCAGCGTGACCGTCAGCCGGGATCGGGCTGGCCGCGGCAACACCGTGACCATCACCGTGAAGCCCAACAGCGGCCACACGCTGGAAACGCTCACCGTTACCGATAAAAATGGTACGCAGCTGAAGCTGACCAGCAAGGGCGACGGCAAATACACCTTCACCATGCCCGCCAGCAAGGTTGAGATCAATGCTGCCTTTGTCAAGGAAGTTGAGACAAGCCCGTTCAGCGATGTGTCCACCAGCGCCTATTACTATGACGCTGTAAAGTGGGCGCAGGAAAAGGGCATCACCGGCGGTATCGGCAGCGGAATGTTTGGGCCGAACCAGCCCTGCACCCGCGCCCAGATCGTCACGTTCCTGTGGCGCGCGGCCGGCGCTCCCGAACCCGAGACTATGACCAGCTTCTCCGATGTTCCCGCAGACAGCTACTATGCGAAGGCGGTGGCATGGGCCGTTGAAGCCGGCATCACCACCGGTACGGGCGATGGCAGATTCAGCCCCGACGCCCCCTGCACCCGCGCTCAAGCCATCGCGTTTCTGTTCCGCTACACTGCGTCCGAGGCGGTCACCTTGCAGGAGCTGGTGTCCGGCTTCTCTGACGCAGATTCCGTTCCTGGCTACGCGCTTTCCGCGATGAACTGGGCGATTGCCGAGGGAATCGTGCAGGGCGACGGCAGCAGACTCATACCGAACGATTCCTGCACCCGCGCACAGATCGTCACCTTCC
>CAKTXB010000131.1 GCA_934630555.1 uncultured Oscillospiraceae bacterium | reverse complement strand
GTATAGAGCACGAGCGTGCCGTTGCGCTTCAGACCGACGGCTGTGCGGGCCGTCGGCTTATCCGCCTTGTCCAGCGTAAAATCGCTGCACACGCGGCCGCCGTCTACAAGCATATCACCGCCGCCGCAGGCGTACTGCACATCGGCCCAGTCGTCGCTGGTGCTTGTGGTGATGGTCACGCGGTCGCCGACCTCGAGCGCCTTCATGCGCTCGAGCGCGGAGGCATAGATGGTGTTCTCAGCGATGGAGAGCACAAAGCCATCCTCCGGAATGCCGCAGACGGCCTTCTTTTCCAGCGTGCCGATGACCTCCAGCGTGATGGAGTCATTCAGCCCCAGCTCTGTGCCGGAGCCGCGGATGGGTTCGAGGATGACGTGGTAAGCGTCAACGCTGCCTTTTGTGGCGGTATCATAGTCGCGCGAGTAGAGGCCGATGCCGTTGCTGCGGCTGAGGGCCTTGTTGTAGAAAACTTCCGTTTCCGCGCCGTCGCGTGTTTCCAGTGTGACCTTCAGCTCCGGTGTGCCGATGATGGCGCTGCCGTCGGAGAAGAAGCCAACGGAGGCAATGCTGCCGCTGGAGCGCAGGATACCGTCCGTGACCACAAGGCCATAGGGGATGCCGTTGTTCATGTCAAAGAACGCACCGTTTACGCCGGCCACGAGCGTGAGGTCGTTGTCATCGAGCCATGTGGCTGTCTGCTTCATGCTGCTGCGGCCATAGAGGGTGCTGCCGTAGGCTACGATGGGCCGCACGTCTTTTTCTGCACTGTATTCCAGCACATTTTCACGCACCGTCTGTGCCTGACCTTTTTTGCCGGTCCCGGCGATGACGCCGGTTTGCAGCGTGACGGAATCGGACAGCTTGAGCGTGCCGCCGTCCACCGCCTGCGTATAGTCTACCGCGCCGACCATGCCGAGCAGCAGACACAGGCACAGCGCCAGCGCGGCGAGCCTGGAAAACCTTTTGTTCATATGTACACTTCCTTTGTCTGTACTGGTTTGATACCTCATGTTAACATAACTTTTGAAAATTGTAAATGGGCTTTTCTGGCACATTGCGGTGTGTGTCAAGTTTTTTTACTTGACACGCGAGGGAAAATACGGTATGATAACACAGCTGTAAAGGGAAAGACCTTGTCATGCTTTCAAAACGGAGGTGGCGCGCATGAAGCACGATTCGTTCACCATGGCGCTGCTGTACGATTATTACGGCGATCTGCTGACGGAAAAGCAGCGCACCTGCTTTGAACTGTATTACAATCAGGACCTGTCGCTCAGCGAGATCGCCGAGGAAACGGGCGTTACGCGTCAGGGCGTGCACGACACGCTGCTGCGTGCGGAGGCGCTGCTTGGCAACATGGAAGAAAAGACCGGCTGCATTGCCCGCGCGCGGGCGGTGCAGATGGAGCTGGCGCGGATCACCGCCGCAGCGCAGGGGCTTCTGGATATTCCGCAGGCCGCTCCGGCGGCGCGTGAGATCTTGGATGCCGCTGCGCAGATCAAGGAGTAATTATGGCATTTGAAGGATTGACTGAAAAGCTCTCCGCCGCGTTTAAAAAGCTCCGCGGCAAGGGCCGGCTGACCGAGGCGGACGTCAAGGAATCCATGCGCGAGATCCGTCTGGCGCTGCTGGAGGCCGACGTCAGCTATAAGGTCGTGAAGGACTTTATCAAAAAAGTCACCGACCGCGCCGTCGGCACGGATGTGCTGGAGAGCCTGACCCCGGCGCAGATGATCGTGAAGATCGTCAATGAAGAGCTTACGGCGCTCATGGGCAGCGACAATCAAAAGATCAAAATAGCCTCGCAGCCGCCCACGATCGTGATGATGGCGGGCCTGCAGGGCGCGGGCAAGACGACGAACGGCGCCAAGCTCGCGGGGCTGTTCAAAAAGCAGGGCAAAAATCCGCTGCTTGCCGCGTGTGACGTTTATCGCCCGGCGGCTATCAAGCAGCTGCAGGTCGTGGGCGGGCAGCTCGGCATTCCGGTGTTTGAGATGGGCCAGAACGACCCGGTGGATATTGCCAAGGCAGCCATTGCACACGCTGTGCGGCATGGCAACGACATGGTGTTTTTGGACACGGCGGGCCGCCTGCACATTGACGAAGCGCTCATGGACGAGCTCAAGGCCGTGAAGGCCGCTGTGAAGCCGGATGAAATCCTGCTCGTGGTGGACGCTATGACCGGTCAGGACGCTGTGAACGCCGCCAAGGCGTTCGACGAAGCGCTGGACATCAGCGGCGTGGTGCTCTCCAAGCTCGACGGCGATGCGCGCGGCGGCGCGGCGCTTTCCGTCAAGGCGGTCACGGGCAAGCCCATCAAATTTATCGGTGTGGGCGAAAAGCTCGACCAGATCGAGCCGTTCCATCCCGGCCGCATGGCCTCGCGCATTCTGGGCATGGGCGATGTGCTCACGCTCATTGAAAAGGCCGAGGCCGCGTTTGACCAGAAAAAGGCCGAGGAGCTGGAGCAGAAGCTCCGCACGAATAAATTCACGCTGGCCGATTTTTATGACCAGCTCGTCCAGCTCAAGGGCATGGGCAATTTGCAGGATCTTGCCGGCATGATGCCAGGCATGAACGCGGGCGCGCTTAAAAATGCGCAGGTCGATGAATCGGCGCTGGCGCGCACGGAGGCCATCATCCAGTCCATGACGCCCTATGAACGCGAAAATCCCAGCTGCCTGAACCACAGCCGCAAGCGGCGCATTGCCGCCGGCGCGGGCATCAAGGTGGAGGAGATCAACCGGCTGCTCAAGCAGTTCGATACGATGAATCAGATGATGAAACAGTTCTCCGGTCCGGGCGCAGGCAAAAAGCTCAAGCGCATGGGCAAGATGGGCGGCTTCGGCGGGATGGGCGGCTTTGGCGGCCTGCCCGGAATGTAAATGTCGTTTCAGCTATCAGGCTTTACGAATTATCAATTTTGAAACAAGTATTTTGGAGGAAAGAAAACCATGGTCAAGATCAGACTCAGAAGAATGGGCGCCAAGAAGAACGCCTACTACCGCATTGTTGTTGCTGATTCCCACTTCCCGCGCGACGGCCGCTTCATTGAAGAGATCGGCACGTACGATCCGAAGAACGACTCCGCCGTCACCATCGACGCCGAGAAGGCCAAGCAGTGGATCAAGAACGGCGCACAGCCGACCGACACGGTCCGCGGCCTGCTGAAAAAGGCGAACGTCCTGTAAGCACCGCGAAAGAGGTCAGCTTATGAAGGAACTTTTGCTGTACATGGCAAAGAGCTTGGTCGACAACCCCGATCAGGTCGAAGTGAACGAGGTTGAGGGCGACGTGACGGTGCTCGAGCTCCGGGTCGCACCGGAGGATATGGGCAAGCTCATCGGCCGTCAGGGCCGGATCGCGAAAGAGATCCGGACCATCATGAAGTCGGTCGCCCAGCGCAACGGCAAAAAGGTGCAGGTCGAGATCCTCGACTGAGAAACCGCAAAAGGACCCCCGCGCATTGCGTTTGCAGTGCGCGGGGGCTTGTGTGCAGAAAGAGTCATTTTGCCGCCCGGGGCGATTCGGCAAACAGCTTGCGATAGGCGCGGGCAAAGGTGGAATAGTCACGGAAGCCGCTGGAAAAGCACGCTTCCGCTGCCGGCAGGCCGGAGGCAATGCGCTCACGCGCCAGCATGAGCCGCTTGGCAGTCAAATAGCTGTGGATGGTGTAGCCCGTTTCCGCCTTGAAGCGGCGCATCATGTGGTATTTGCTGATGTAAAAATGGGATGCGAGGTCGTCGATGCTGACCGGCTCGTGTAAATGTGCAGCCAGATATTGCAGGATGGCCAGAATTTTTTCATCGCCGACTCCGGCGTGGACGGTGTTCACTGCCTGCGCGCCGCAGCGCGTGATGCAGATGAGCAGCTGCGTAAACAGTGCATCGCACAAAAGCGGCTGGCCGAACGCTTCCTCCTGTCCGGCCTGCTCCAGCCGCTGCAAGAGCTGGCCGATCTCGCGCCGCGCACCGCCCGGGCGCACCACAAAATCAAACTGTTCCCGGGCCCGGGTGAAGCAGTAGGAAAGATCGCAGCCGTCTGTGCTGCGGCGCTGCAAAAATTCCGGGGCGATGTATAAGATCGCGCGCTCATACGGCGCGCCGGGCGCGACCTCGGGCCGGTGGATGCAGCCCTTGGGCACGAGGACGACATCGCCGGCCTCCAGCAGATAGCTTTTGCCCTCAATGCCATAGCCCGCCTGTCCGGCCAGCAGCATGATGAGCTTGTGGAATGTGTGGTAGTGCCAGTCCGGCAGCTGCCGGACCGCGCCGCTCAGATGAAACAGGCGGTGATCCTCGTGCAGATAGCCCCGCTGTTCATAGCCCGCAAGTTCAAATCCAGCTTGTTCCATGGCTGCACCTCCGCATGATCTGCTTACAGTATAGCACGTGCTGCGCAGTCTGTGCGTCTATTTTGAAAATTTCTGCGTGTAAGCGTCCATTGCCGCCTGAATGACGCGCACGGCTTCATCGCGGCCGTGGACGCTGTCCACCTCGGCATTCGTGTCCGGCTCAAGATGCTTGTAGACGCTGAAAAAGTGGCTGATCTCATTGGAAAGGTGCGGAGGAAGGTCGGAAAGCGCGCGGTAGGCGCTGTACATCGGGTCGCCAAAGGGAATGGCCAGGATCTTGTCATCCATGGCGCCGCTGTCGCGCATGGTGAAGTAGCCCACCGGGTAGACGCGCACGAGGCTCATGGGGCGGATCGGCTCGCTGCACAGCACGAGCACATCCAGAGGGTCGCCGTCGTCGGCATAGGTGCGGGGGATGAAGCCATAGTTGGCCGGGTAATGCGTGGAGGTGTAGAGAATGCGGTCGAGCCGCAGCGCGCCGGTCTGCTTGTCCAGCTCGTACTTGTTTTTGGAGCCCTTTTCAATTTCGATCACCGCCAGAAAATCCTCCGGCTGCATACGCTCGGGGCTGATGTCGTGCCAAAGATTCATGGTCTTGCGCCTCCCTTCGTTTCCAGTATTGTAACGGAAAATGCAGGAAGTGTCAAATCTGCTTCAAAACGGATTTTGCGCCGCGCAGGAAGAACCGCGCGGCGCAAAACCGGATCGTATAGGGGGAGGAATTGGGATGGAAGAAGCTCGTATGGAGTAGCTTCTCGTGTTCGCTATTAGTTAGAGTTATCTAACTAGCGCTATAATATCATAGGGAGCTGCGGCTGTCAATACTTTTTTACACAAAATTTTCCCGGACGGAGAGTTCCTTAAAAGTGCCACGCGTGAATATCATGCAGCAGTAAGATATAATGAAGGAGCGATGCTGTGAACGCACAATAAAAAAGGGCGTGCTGGCGCTGCTGAAACAGCGCGGCTGCTGCAGTTATGAGATTTCGGAACAATCTGGCCGGGCACGCGACCGTGCCGGCTGCACAGGCGTCGACCGCTGCATTCCCGGATTGCATTTTTGCGTGATTTGGTATACTATACTATAATATAGTTCGCCCGGAAAGGACCAGGACCATGAAAAAGCATCCCAAGGAGCATCTGAAAAGCAAACAGCTGCGTGCGGTCATCCACAAGCGACCGGCGGTATTTGCCGTGTATCTTGTGCTGCGCCTGATCGTCATCGGTACGCTGGCGTCGTCTATCATCCGCGGCGAGTATGAAAGCGCGTTCATCTGCCTGCTGGTGCTGGCGCTGTTTATGCTGCCGTTTTTCATCCAGCAGAACTTCGGCATTGAGCTGCCGTCCACGCTGGAGATCATCATTCTGCTGTTTATTTTCGCATCGGAGATACTGGGCGAGCTGAAGTGCTACTTCATCACCTATCCGC
>CAKTXB010000130.1 GCA_934630555.1 uncultured Oscillospiraceae bacterium | reverse complement strand
CCACGTTTCTGTGCGCTGTCGATCTTGGCGGCAATGTCCTGCACGCACAGCAGATCCCGTCCGCCGCATTCGGCACGCAGGGCGCCTGTACCGTCTGGCTGTTCAGCGCGCTCGACGCCTGGTTTCAGGATCCGGCAACGCCGCGCGCCAACTGCATCGGCATCAGCGTCGGCACGGCCGGCCCCGTTGACCGGCAGGCAGGCGAGATCCGTAATCCCCCCGGTTTTGCCGTGTTCCACGGCTACCCGATCGTGTCGCTGCTGCGCCGGCGCTATGCGCTGCCGATCGTGTTTGAAAATGTCGCTGTGCTCTATGCGCAGGCCGAGTATCTCAGCGGCACGATAAAAGATCACCACAACACATTGTTCGTCTTTTGGGCCGAGGATGGCATCGGCTCTGTTCTCTTAAATGACGGCAAGGTCTTCCGCGGCAGCGGCGGCTTTGCCGGTGAGATCGGCCACACCTGCGTAGAGCCGAACGGTGTCGTCTGTGCCTGCGGCAGCATCGGCTGTCTGGAGGCATATCTCAAAAAAGAGCGCACAGCCATGCAGTTCGGTCCATTCACCTGGCCGGACGTTGTGGCCGGCTTCCGCCGGGGAGAGGCACGCGCCAACTCCATTCTGCAATATTTCGTCCACTATTTCGGCATTGCGCTCACAAATGCTGTCAACCTGCTCGATTCCGATTCCATCTGCCTGTATATGGATGACGATTATGAGCCGACCTGTCTGCTTGAGCAGCTTTCGCGCTATATCAGCCGCCGCGCTGTTGTCTGTCAAAATCATGCTGTGGACTGTATTGCCGCCGGCATTTCACATTCTGACCCGGCGGTCGCTGCTGTTGCACCGGCGCTGCTGCAATTCTTCCATAGCGGCGGGCATCCGGGAACATAAGCACACGCCCACGAAAGGAGTGATCGCATGACCCTGCGCTATTTTCAAAAGGGCTTCAACTACTCGCAGGATGGCCCGGGCAATCGTCTGGTCATCCATTTGCAGGGCTGTAATCTGCATTGTCCATGGTGCGCCAACCCCGAAGGGATGTCCATGCGTCCCGCGCTGCTGCAAAAAGTGGACAAGCTCCCCTCCTACGTCTGCCCCCACGGAGCCGTCACGCCCGACGGCCAGCTTGACCGCGCGCGCTGCGCAGCCTGCCCTGACAACGCCTGCCAAACGGCCAATCGTAATACGTTGCTCACGTGCAGCGCCCATGACGTGCCGGTCGAAACACTTTATGACGAGATCCTCGCCTGCCGCCCCATGCTCATCGGCGGCGGCGTCACCTTTTCCGGCGGCGAAGCCACTTTGCAGTTTGCGCCGCTGCGTCAGCTGCTCCTCCTGCTCCATGCTGCCGGCATCCACACTGCCATCGAAACAAATGCCACAAATCCCCGGCTGCCGGAGCTGTTCAGCACATTGGATTATCTCATCGCCGATTATAAGCACCACGATGCCGCACGCCTGCGCGCTGCGATTGGCGCAGACCTCGCCGTCATCGAACGGAACCTGCACTCTGCTGCCGCCGCGCAGCTGCCCATGCTTGTCCGCATCCTGCTCATCCACGGCCTGAATGATACCAGGGCAGACGCCGCCGCATTCCTCCGGGCCCTGGCGCCGCTCCAGCAGAAAGATCCGAATTTCTGTCTGGAATTTCTGACCTATCATGAATATGGCAAAGTAAAATGGCAGCAGTGCGGCCTTGATTATGTCATGCAAAATGCCTTCGTCGCGCCTGAGACCGTTCAATATTTCACCGAAGCATTCCTTGCCGCCGGCATCCACGTCGTCAAGACCTGACAAAAAACCTTTCAGGAGGAACTATCATGCATCACATTTTATCCGCCCCGGACATTACCGCCCGCGCCCGCGCGCTCTTTCATGAGGAACGTGCCCTCGGCCAGCTCACCGGCTGGTTCACCATCAAGCAGATCCAAAAAAAATATGAACCGGAGGTCGCTGCACTGCCTCCCATGGAAGCTGCCGCCGTCCTGCTGCGTCATGTTGCCGAAGAGCTTCCCATATCCTTGAGTCAAAACGCCATCTTTGCCGGTACGCAGCGTGATGCCTTTGCCAGCAGCTATGCGCTCATTAACCCCGCGTTTCAGGTAGAGACCTTTGCCGGCTACTGTGACCCTACTGAGGTTTTCGACTATATCCAGCCCACCAAGACCATCTCCAAAGACGACATCCGGCAGATGCGCGAACACGTACGCAGCAGTGCCTGCGGCCGCGCTCTGACCGAAACCTATGCAGCCGCCGAAAACGACACTGCCGAGGTCGTCTACTTCATCGAGCAGGTCACAGGCCACATCATTCCGGACCTGCGTGCCTTCCTCTCCGGCGGCGTACTGCGCGCTATGCAGGAGGCCTCGGAAAAAGAAAAAGCCGCGCAGGATGAGACCCTGCGCGCCAACTATCGTGCCATGTACACTGCATTGGACGCCGTGCTCGTGCTTGCCGCGCGCTATCAGGCGCTTGCTGTCAAACAGGCCGCGGCAGCTGCCGGCGACACACGCGCCGTCTATGAGAAAATTGCCGAAACGCTGAAAAAGGTGCCCGCATATGGCGCGGACACCCTCTACGAAGCCATTCAGAGCTTTATGCTCCTCTGGCAGGTCATGTGCATTGAGCAGGCGCCCAATCCCTTTGCCTTCTCCGTCGGCAACGCCGACCGTATCTTTGAACCCTATCGCGCAAAAGAGGGGCTCTCCCGCGCCGACGCCACCGCCTTGTTGGAGCATCTGCTCGTCTACTATAATGTTGGCGACCGCAGTTGGGCCATTTCACAGAATCTCATCATCGGCGGCAAGGACCTCGCCGGAAACGACCTCACAAATGAGACGTCCTATGCGCTGCTGGATGCCTACTTTGATATGCGTCTGCCGCAGCCCATCCTCTCTGTCAAACTGCACCGCGGTACACCTGACGCGCTCTATCGTGCCATGGGCCGCTTTTTCTTCACGCCCGGCCAGCTCACGCCGTCGCTCTTTAATGACGAATCCATGTTCCGTGTTCTGCACAAGGCCGGCATCGACGATGCAGACCTCCCCGATTATGCCATCGCCGGCTGTCAGGAACCCCTCATCATGGGCCGGGATAACGGCAACACGACCAACAGCTGGCTGAATCTTGCCAAAATCCTGGAGCTAACGCTCTGTCAGGGTGATTCCGCCATCACCGGAAAGCATATCGGTGATTTCGCGCCCCCGGCCAAAGACGCGCTGGATCTTCTGCATCACGTGCGTGAGCGCTTCCACTGTAACCTTGCACACTATACCGCCCGCATGGCTGCGGCTGCCAACAACGCCTCCCGCGCCATCGCACTGCTGCCCGTGCCGTTCCTCTCTACTGCCATGGGCGGTCTTGAAACCGGCCGCGATATGCGCGACACGCAGCATCAGGGCACAAAATACAACGGCAGCGGCTGCCTGATCCACGGTCTGAGCGTTGTGGCTGATTCGTTTGTCGCCATCGACTGCCTCCTGCGTGACCGTCCACAGGACGCCGAACGCCTGCTGACCGCCCTTAAAAATGATTTTGCAGATGCCGAGGATCTGCGCCAGTATCTGCTGGCCTGCCCCAAGTTCGGCAACAATGACGATGCTGCGGACCGCGAGACAGTCGCGCTGGCAAATGCAGTCACGGCGCTTGTATCCAGCCAGAAGAACTACCTCGGCAATCCTTTCCGCCCCGATTACAGTTCCCCCTCTACGCACCTGCTCTATGGCTACTGGGTCGGCGCAACGCCCGACGGCCGCAAGGCGCGCCAAATGCTGAACTACGGCGTTGACCCACTCTTCGGCGACGCATCCAGCGGACTTGGCTTCCGCACGCTTTCTGCGCGCAAGCTGCCCTATGAAGGGATGTGCGGCGGCTATGCCTCACATTTCGGCATTGACCCCAAATACTTCCGCGGCCAGACCATGGAGGAAAAGGGCGCAGAGTTTGCTGAAAAAGTCCTCCGCCCGCTCTTCTTTGGCGGCGGCGAGGCTGTGCAGCCATTCTACCTCTATGTCAACGTCACTACTGCTGAAATTCTGCGCAAAGTGTTGGCAGATCCCAAGAAATACGCCCCTTCCGGCGTTTATATCATGCGCATTCACGGCACGTTCGTAAACTTCCTCGACCTTTCCCCCGCCATTCAGCAGGACATTATCACCCGTCTTGACCCAGGTTCGACCGCGCTTTGTTAAGGAGGATGACTATGGTATCCATTGGACTTGACATCGGCACGACCACCATCTGCGCCTGCGTGCTGGACGCCGGCACCGGCCGCATTCTGCAAACCTGGACGCACCAACACAGCTTTCTCCCTGCCGTGCAGCCCTACGAAAAGCAGCAGAGCATCTCCGAGATCGTGCTGGCCGTAGACGGCATTCTCGCCGAGATCGTCGCGCACTATTCTGACATTCTCTGCCTCGGCCTCACCGGTCAGATGCATGGCATTGTCTATCTGGATGCACAGGGACAAGCCATCAGCCCGCTCATCACATGGCAGGATGCACGCGGAAATGAACCATTTCCCGGTAAAAACTGCACCTGGGCACAGCAGCTGCAAGCGCTGACTGGCCATCCCTGTGCCAGCGGCTTTGGCGCAGTCACGCACTACTACAATGTCCAAAATGGCCTTGTTCCGCCCAACGCTGCCAGCTTCTGCACCATCCACGACTATGTTTTTCTGCGTCTGTGCGGCCAGACGCGTCCTGTCACGCATCCATCCGACGCTGCCAGCATTGGTCTGTTTGACCTGGCCCGCGGCTGTTTTGACACTGCCGCGATCCGCGCCGCCGGGTTGGATGAAACGCTTTTCCCCGATGTGCAGTCTGCTTTCACCGCACCCACGCGCTATGGTTTTCCTGCTGTTGTCGCCATCGGCGATAATCAGGCGTGCTACCACGGCTCGGTGCGTGACCCGGAGGACGCGCTGCTCGTCAACGTCGGCACAGGCAGTCAGATCTCCTGCCACGCCTCCGCCTGCCAAACTGTGCCCGGCATTGAGGCCCGGCCATATCTGGATGGCGCTTACCTGCTCTCCGGTTCACCCCTTTGCGGCGGCCGCGCCTACGCTCTGCTGGAGCGCTTCTTCCGAACGTTCCTGCAAGCCGCCGGCCATCCAGTGCAAAACACCTATGAGATCTTAAACCGCCTCGCAGCAGACTATGACACGCTTACCGACCCGCTCGTCACACATACCACGTTCTGCGGCTCGCGTCAGGAACCTGACCTCCGCGGTGCGATCGGGCGCATCGGTATCGACAATTTCACTCCCACGCATCTTACCGTCAGTTTTCTGCAGGGCTGCGTCGATGAGCTGCACGAATTCTACCGCGCCATGCAGCCGCTCCTGCCGCATCCGCCCCAATATCTGGTCGGCTCCGGCAACGGCTTGCGGCAGAACCCAACTCTGCAGGCTCTGTTTTCCAAAACATTTGGCTTGCCTCTGCGCATCCCCGCTCACCGGGAGGAAGCTGCCTGCGGTGCGGCGCTGTTTTCCATGATTTGTACGCAGCCGGAGCGTACCCCACAGTCCATCCGCGCGCTTATCCGCTACGAGGCCGAGTGATCCAGCTTCCCTTTCCAATGCGTGCGTCCTTGACGCCGTCGTTGCTGCACAAAGCCCCCGACCATCGGCCGGGGGCTTTGTATCCGTATGCAGCATACAGTTACGCTTCTATCACACACCGCCAGAAGTATTTCTCTCCCAGCGGGCTGGTGTAAAAGCCCTGCACCTTCGCGTCCAGCAAATACACATCCGTGTAGTAGGAAAGCGGCATAACGCAGCCGGTCTGC
>CAKTXB010000129.1 GCA_934630555.1 uncultured Oscillospiraceae bacterium | reverse complement strand
GGCAGAAAAAAGTCAGCCGCCGGAGGCACAGGAGCAGTGTTGCAGACACTGAGGAAAGAACGGTGGGCAAGCGCCCACCTGCCGATTCCGGCAAAATCCGCCGGAGGCACAGTTGCGGTGGTGCGGCCACCGAGGCAAAAGCAGTGACGGGCGCAACCCTGCCGACTATGGCAAAATCCGCCGGAGGCACGGTTGCGGTGTTCCGAACACCGAGGCAAAAACGGTGCCCTCGCACCGCAGGTGCGACCAGTAAAAACCGGTGACGGGCGCAAGCCTGCCGGCCAAGGCACCCCTCAAAAAACACTTTCCAGTTGAGAAAAAAACCAAAACCCGCTATACTGTTTGCAACAGCAAACATGGAGGCTACTATGAAAGTTTTGATAATCGGCGGCGGCGCGAGTGGAATGATGGCGGCGCTTTCGGCTGCGGAGGATGCGACGAACACGGTGACACTGCTGGAACGGCAGGCCCGTGTGGGGCGCAAGCTGCTGGCGACGGGGAACGGCCGCTGCAATCTGTCCAACCTGCACGCGGCTGCGGCGCATTATTATGACGCGGCTGACTTTGTCACGCCGGTGCTGGAACGGTTTCCAGTGGAAAAAACGCTGGCATATTTTCGGGCGCTGGGGTTGGTAACGGTCCATGAGGCGGACGGAAAGGTATACCCGCACTCGGACCAGGCGAACAGTGTGGTGGATGTGCTGCGGTTCGCACTGGAGGCACGGGGGATAGCAGTGGCATGCGGGTGTGAGGTTCGTGCAGTGCGCAAAAAAGCGCGCGGCTGGCAGGCAGAATGTGTGGATGGGCAGACATTTTATGGCGACAAACTCATCGTATCGGCCGGGGGCTGCGCAGGGCACAAGCTCGGCGGCACGGAGGACGGCTATCACATTCTGGGATCCCTGGGGCACACGTGTACGGCGCTGCGGCCGAGCCTTGCGCAGATCCGGACGGACACGGAATTTGTGCGGGCCCTGAAGGGCGTGCGCGCAGACGCGCAGGTGGAGTTGAAGATCGGCGCGCAGCGTGCGGCGGCGTGTTCCGGGGAGATACAGTTTACGGAGTATGGCCTGAGCGGCCCGGCGGCATTTGCACTTTCGCGCGCAGTGTCGACCGGTGCTGGGGAAATGGTGCTGCTGCTGGATCTGATGCGAGAATATGACCGGGCAGAAATTTTGACGCTGCTGCGGGCACGGCGGGCACAATTTCCGCAGCTTGCGGCGGAAGAACTGCTGGCCGGGATGCTGCACAGCCGGCTTGGAAAGGTCGTTGTAAAGCGCGCAGGTCTGAATGGGCAGGCAGCGCTGGAAACGCTGACGGACGCACAGCTGGAGGCTGTTGCGGACAAGGTGGCGTGCTTTGCCCTGCCCGTGCAGGGCGTGATGGGCATGGACAGCGCACAGGTGACGGCAGGCGGCATCCGTACCGCAGAGTTCCGGGCTGACACGCTGGAAAGCCGCCTTGCGCCGGGCGTATTTGCGGCCGGAGAGGTGCTGGATGTGGACGGCGAATGCGGCGGATTTAATTTGCAATGGGCCTGGTCGTCCGGGTATGTGGCTGGAAAACTGGGAAAACGCGAGGGTTTGGAATGATTCGGATTCGAGATATTGCTCTGCCGCCGGAGGCGGACATGGCTGCACTGTCGCGTGCGGCGGCAAAGCTGCTGCGGCTGCGGGATGGCGAGATCCGCCAGATCGACATCAAGCGGCGGTCTGTGGACGCGCGAAAAAAGAACGATGTGCGTGTGATCTACACGGTAGATGTGCTCGTAGCCGGGCGGGAGGAAAAGATCCTCAAGCAGGCGCGGTGTACCAAGGCGTCGATCGTACAGGATGTGCACTATACGCCGCCGGTGTGCACGCGTGTGTTTTCGCAGCGGCCGGTCGTGATCGGCTTTGGCCCGGCGGGCATGTTTGCGGCGCTGGTGCTGGCCATGGCCGGAGCACGGCCCATTGTGCTCGAGCGCGGGCTGGATGCGCGGACGCGCAGTGAAAAGGTCCGCGCATTCTGGAACGGCGGCAAACTGGACCCGGAATGCAATGTGCAGTTTGGCGAAGGCGGCGCCGGCACGTTTTCGGACGGCAAGCTAAACACCGGCACAAAAAATGAACGCATTGGCTGGGTGCTGGATCAGTTTGCAGACGCCGGGGCGTGTGCAGACATTTTGTTCGATGCCAAGCCGCATATCGGCACAGATGTGCTGGTGGAGGTGGTGCAGAATCTGCGCGAAAAAATCCTGCATTATGGCGGCGAGGTGCGTTTTGGCGCGAGAGTGACAGATTTTTGTGTGCAAGATGGACACATTTGTGCCGTGCGGTATGCTCAGAACGGGCAGGAACATATGCTGGAGTGCGCACAGGCGGTTCTGGCCATCGGACACAGCGCGCGGGATACATTCCAGCTGCTGCTGGATGCGGGCGCGCAGATGGAGGCAAAGCCGTTTTCCATGGGCGTGCGCATCGAACATCGGCAACAGGCCATTGATGCGGCGCAGTATGGACCGTCCGCTGGCCGGACAGGTCTGCCGCCAGCGGATTATAAGCTGAATGTGCATTTGCCGGATGGCAGCTCGGCGTATACGTTTTGTATGTGCCCGGGTGGAGCGGTGGTGGCAGCGGCCTCGGAGGCAGGCGGCGTGGTGACGAACGGCATGAGCAATGCGGCGCGCGACGGTGAAAACGCAAATGCAGCGCTGCTGGTGACGCTCCACCCGGAGGATTTCCCGGGAAATGACGCGCTGGCAGGGATGCGCTGGCAGCGGGAGATCGAACAGACGGCATTTCTTGCCGGCGGCGGAGATTATCGTGCCCCGGCGCAGCTTGTGGGGGATTTTCTGACGCGGCGCGCGAGTACGGAACTTGGCAGCGTGCAGCCGACATACCGGCCCGGCGTGCGGCTGTGCGAGTTGCACGATGTACTGCCGGAACGCATGACGCGCGTTTTGGAACAGGCGCTGCCGGAGCTTGGCAGGCGGCTGCACGGGTTTGACGCGCCGGACGCAGTGCTGACAGCGCCGGAAACACGCAGCTCTTCACCAGTGCGCATTGTGCGCGACAGCACGCGGCAGTCCAACCTGCGGGGGCTTTATCCCTGCGGTGAGGGCGCCGGATATGCGGGCGGCATCATGTCTGCGGCTGTAGATGGAATTGTAACGGCAGAAGCTGTGCTGGCAGAATGATAAAAAATGTGCCGATTTCCAAAAATCGGCACAAAGTAGGGCTTGCAAAATGTATCGTGTACTGGTACAATCTACTTGGAAACAAGAATGCAGCAGCTTGCGGGCGCACCACCACCCGCAAGCCTGCGCAGGTGATAGCAGCACCTACACAACGGTTTAAAACCGCGCCGCATGGATATTATACGTGATTGGCGCACCATTTACAAGTGGGCGCAGCCGGTTCATGCGTATTTCCTGCGTGTTTGTGTGCAAGGGACAGTGTCCTTTTTGCCGTGTAGGAGTCTATCCTGCACGGCGTTTTTGTTTCCACCCGGCGCCGGAGCCCCCCTCCGGCGTCCGTGGTGGACGATATGGCAAGAGCCCCACGTTGCGTCAACAAACGCCAACGTGGGGCTCTTACGTATATTTGAGAATGCTTTGATGAAATATCTTTGGGAAATATATACTTTCAACTTGGAATAATATGCTTCCATAATGCGGCAGATGAAAAAGCCTCCGAAATTGGATGGAACGATTCCCCAAAAATAACCGGCGGCCGGGAGGAAAGGACGGCAGTGTATTCCATTGTGGGGCAGGCTCCCGTTAGCATTTTCATTAGCGTTTTGTGTTCCGCGTTAGCGAACTTTAAAGTGAAATACCATAATATGTTATGAGAAAACAGAGCGGCAAAAACGGCGGAAAACGCTGGCATATAAGAAAAACTCCGCAATCCCTTGGGATTGCGGAGTTTCATGTTTTGGCGCGGAAGGAGAGATTTGAACTCTCGCGCGCTTTTTAGACGCCTACTCCCTTAGCAGGGGAGCCCCTTCGGCCACTTGGGTACTTCCGCAGGTCGGTTTGGATATAATATGAAGGGAGAAAATATGGCGGAGAGAGTGGGATTCGAACCCACGGCACATTGCTGTGTCACTGGTTTTCAAGACCAGCTCCTTAAACCGCTCGGACATCTCTCCGAATGCCGGCCTCCAAAGCCGTGAGTTATCTTATCATATCAAATCGGGTTTGTCAATTCCTTTTGGAGAAAGCCATGAATATTTTAGGCGGAAACCTTGATGTTCCATCCGGAACGTGCTATATTATTTAAATAAAAAATGCAACTGGAAGGTGTTCCTGTATGACAAAAATTGATATTTATTCCGGTTTCCTCGGCGCCGGCAAGACGACGCTCATCAAGAAGATGATCAGGGAAGCCTATCACGGCCAGAAGCTCGTCCTCATCGAGAACGAATTCGGCGAGATCGGCATCGACGGCGGCTTTCTGCAGGAGGCGGGCATCCAGATCACGGAGATGAACTCCGGCTGCATTTGCTGCTCGCTGGTGGGCGATTTCGGCCGCGCGCTCAAAAAGGTCATCGCGGAGTATGCGCCGGACCGCATCCTCATCGAGCCGTCCGGCGTCGGCAAGCTGTCCGACGTCATCGGCGCCGTGCGCAAGGTCACATCCGACGACGTGCAGCTCGGCAATTTCGTGACCGTGGCGGATGCGACGAAGTGCAGGATGTATATGAAAAACTTCGGCGAGTTCTATAACAACCAGATCGAGACGGCCAACACCATCATCCTCAGCCGCACCGACGGCATGAAGGAGGAAAAGCTCGACCAGTGCGTCAATATGATCCGTGAACACAACAAGGACGCCGTGATCGTCACGACCCCGTGGCCGGAGCTCACCGGCGAGCAGCTGATGGAGGCCATGGAGCAGCGCAGCACCATCGCCGTCGAGCTGGCAAAGCTGGAGGAAGAGGCCCATCACCATCATCATGACCATGACGATGACGACGAGTGCGACGATCCCGACTGTGCCTGCCACCACCATCACCACGACGATGACGACGATGAGGATGAACACGAGCACCACCATCACCACCATCATGACGACGATGACGATGAGGATGAGCACGAGCATCATCACCATCACGATGACGACGATGACGATGAGGAATGTGACGACCCGGACTGCGCCTGCCACCATCATCATGACGACGAGGATGAGGACGAGCACGAGCACCATCATCATCACCACCATCACCATGGCCATGACGCCGACGAGGTCTTCATCAGCTGGGGCGAGGAAACGCACAAGAAATTCACAAAGGCCGAGATCGAGGGCATCCTGAAAGCGCTCGAGGATGCGGATGCCTACGGCATCGTCCTGCGCGCGAAGGGCTATGTGGCCAATGCCGAGGGCGAGAAGTGGATCCACTTCGACTATGTCCCCGGCGAGCCGGATATCCGCGACGGCGGCGCGATGGTCACGGGCCGCATCTGCGTGATCGGTTCGAAGCTGAACGAGGAAGCTGTCGCGAAGCTCTTCGGCGTGGAAAAGCAGTAAGGAGTTTTCTCTATGGCTATGCCTGATATCCCCATGTACGTCTTTACCGGCTTTCTGGAGTCCGGCAAGACGAAATTCATTCAGGAAACGCTCGAGGACGAGCGCTTCAACACCGGCGAGCGGACGCTGCTGCTGGTGTGCGAGGAGGGCGAGGAGGAATACGACGTCTCGACCTACCCCCACAAGGAGGTCTACGAGCAGGTTCTGGACTATGAAGACCTCAGCCCGGAGATGCTGACCGATCTGCAGAAAAAATACCGGGCCGAGCGCGTGGTCGTCGAGCTCAACGGCATGCAT
>CAKTXB010000128.1 GCA_934630555.1 uncultured Oscillospiraceae bacterium | reverse complement strand
ACGAAAGCGCCTCTTTTGCTGACTTTTTTCTGGCAAGGCAGAAAAAAGTCAGCCGCCGGAGGCACGGTTGCGGTGGCACGACCACCGGGGAACAAGCGGTGACGGGCGCAAGCCTGCCGATTCCGGCAACTCCGCCGGAGGCAGTTTTTTCCCCTCCGCACGCATTCGTGCGTTTTTTCATCAACACTGGTTTACAATAACCCTGCACCCAATGTGGGGCGCAGGGGAGGAACGGTCGATGGTGGAAACAGAACGGCGCGGCGTGGCGGACGGCGCGCGGGTGGTTTGGATGCCGGTGGGGGCGCTGCGGCCCAATCCGGCGCAGCCGCGGCGGGTATTTGACCCGGAGGGTCTGCAGGAGCTGGCGGAGAGCATTCGCGAATACGGCATTTTACAGCCGCTGAGCGTCCGCAGGACGCAGACCGGGCCGGAGCTGGTGGCCGGAGAGCGGCGGCTGCGTGCGGCAAAGCTCGCGGGGCTGGCGGAGGTGCCGTGTGTGGTGCTGAATGTGGACGAGGAGGCGTCGGGGATGCTGGCGCTGATCGAAAACATCCAGCGGCGCGATCTGGATTTTATGGAGCAGGCACAGGGCATTGCGCGGCTGATGCAGCAGTTTCATCTGAGTCAGGAGCAGGCGGCGCGGAAGCTGGGCAAGAGCCAGTCGGCCATTGCCAACAAGCTGCGGCTGCTGCGGCTGCCGCCTGCGGTGCAGGATGCACTGCGCGAAGGCGGGCTGACAGAGCGCCATGCGCGGGCGCTTTTGCGTCTGCCGGATGCGGACACACAGCTGCGCGCGGTGCATCTGGCGTGTGCGAACGGCTGGACGGTGGCGCAGACGGAGCGCTATATTGACGCGCAGTTACAGCCGCCTGTGCCGAAGCGGGAATTCGGCGGCTTTGTGCTGCGCGACGCGCGGGTGCTGCTGAACGCGGTGCAGCACCATCTGGATCTGGCACGGTCGGCGGGCGTGGGTGCGTGCAGTGACCGGCGCGAGACCGACCGGGAGATCATTCTCACCATTCACATCCCCAAGCAGCCGCGCAGGCG
Organism: uncultured Oscillospiraceae bacterium; assembly: GCA_934630555.1. Taxonomy (GTDB): domain Bacteria; phylum Bacillota; class Clostridia; order Oscillospirales; family Oscillospiraceae; genus CAG-170. Next base: position 4,818 of record CAKTXB010000128.1, on the reverse strand, counting down.
GGAGTAAAAAGGGCGGGCGCGCTGCCGCCTGCAGGTGAATATACGGTTTATTTTTGGGAAATACTGCCGCTGTACCGTGGGGTGCGGCGGCATTTTTGCATTTGCGCGGCAGGTTTCCGCTTCCCCGAAACAATTCGCGCGCGGAATGGGGCGAAAGCCAAAAATATTTTAGATTTCAGGGGGTTTTTTAGCTTGCAAATGCGCCGTGATGTGCTATAGTATGTATTTGTCTGAGAATCAAAGAAACTGTAAAAAGTTTTGACCGGAACAGAGCGTGTTGCGGTCCATTGAGAAAGGGGTACACCATGTCACACAAGTTCGTTTATCTGTTTTCCGAGGGTAACGGCAAAATGCGGGAGCTGCTCGGCGGCAAGGGCGCCAATCTGGCCGAAATGACCAATCTGGGTATGCCGGTGCCGCAGGGCTTTACCATCACCACCGAGGCCTGCACGCAGTATTACAAGGACGACCGCCAGATCAATTCTGAGATCGAGGCGGAAATTATGCAGTACGTCGAAAAGCTGGAGGAGATGACCGGCAAGAAGTTCGGCGACCTGTATAACCCCCTGCTCGTATCCGTCCGTTCGGGCGCGCGCGCATCCATGCCTGGCATGATGGATACCATCCTGAACCTGGGCCTGAACGACGAGGTCGTTGTTGCATTTGCGAAAAAGACCAACAACCCCCGGTTTGCCTATGATTCCTACCGCCGCTTCATTCAGATGTACTCCGACGTCGTGATGGAAGTGGGCAAAAAGTATTTTGAGCAGCTCATCGACGAGATGAAGGAAGCCCGCGGCGTGACGCTGGACACCGAGCTGACGGCGGATGACCTGAAGGAGCTGGCTGAAAAGTTCAAGAATGAATACCGTGAGAAGCTGGGCGAAGAGTTCCCGCAGGACCCGAAGGTCCAGCTCATGGGCGCCATCAAGGCTGTGTTCCGTTCCTGGGATAACCCCCGCGCCATTTACTATCGCCGCATGAACGACATCCCCTCCGATTGGGGCACGGCCGTGAACGTGCAGTCCATGGTGTTCGGCAACACCGGCGACACGTCCGGCACGGGCGTTGCGTTCACGCGCAATCCGGCAACGGGCGAAAAGAAGCTGTTTGGTGAGTTTTTGATGAACGCGCAGGGCGAGGACGTCGTGGCCGGCGTGCGCACCCCGCAGAGCATCGACCAGCTGGCAGAGGTCATGCCAGAGGCCTATAAGCAGTTTACCGACATCTGTGCCAAGCTGGAGTATCACTATCGTGATATGCAGGACATGGAGTTCACCATTGAGAACAAAAAGCTGTACATGCTCCAGACCCGCAACGGCAAGCGTACCGCGGCCGCGGCCATGAAGATCGCGTGCGATCTGGTGGACGAGGGTATGATCTCGGAAAAGGAAGCCGTGGCCATGATCGACCCGAAGAGTCTGGACGCGCTGCTGCACCCGACATTTGACGCGGCGGCTCTGAAGAAGGCCAAGGTCATCGGCACCGGTCTGGCGGCCTCGCCCGGCGCGGCCTGCGGCAAGATCGTCTTTACGGCGGAGACTGCGACCGACTGGGGCAAGAACGGCCAGAAGGTCGTGCTGGTGCGTCTGGAGACCAGCCCCGAGGATATTGAGGGCATGCACTACTCACAGGGCGTTTTGACGGTGCGCGGCGGCATGACGTCGCACGCGGCGGTCGTGGCGCGCGGCATGGGCACGTGCTGCGTTTCCGGCTGCGGCGCCATCAAGATGAACGAAGAGGCCAAAACATTCGAGCTGGGCGGCAAGACCTATAAGGAAGGCGACTGGATCTCTATTGACGGCTCGACCGGCAATATCTATGGTGAGAAGGTCAAGACAACGGCGGCGGCCATTTCCGGCAACTTTGACCGCCTGATGACGTGGGCCGACAAGTTCCGCAAGCTGGGCGTGCGCACGAACGCGGACACGCCGCGTGACGCAGAGCAGGCCGTCCTGTTCGGCGCGGAAGGCATTGGCCTGTGCCGCACGGAGCATATGTTCTTTGAGGCTGACCGCATCAAGGCCATCCGTGAGATGATCGTTTCGGAAACGGCGGCACAGCGCGAAAAGGCGCTGGCCAAGCTGGAGCCGATCCAGCAGGGCGACTTTGAGGCTATTTACGAGGCTATGAAGGGCCGCCCGGTCACCATCCGCCTGCTCGATCCGCCGCTGCATGAGTTCGTTCCGACCGACCCGAAGGACATCGAGTCGCTGGCCAAGGAAATGAACATCACCGTGGAACACCTGAATCAGGTCATCTCCGGCCTGCATGAGTTTAACCCCATGATGGGCCACCGCGGCTGCCGTCTGGATGTTACGTATCCGGAGATCGCAAAGATGCAGACCGCTGCCATCATCAAGGCCGCACTGGCTGTGCGCAGCCGCCGTCCGGCGTGGAAGATCGTGCCGGAGATCATGGTCCCGCTGGTTGGCGAAGCGAAGGAGCTGGCTTACGTCAAGTCCGTCATTGACCAGGTCGCCAAAAAGATCATCAAGGAAGCCGGCAGCGATATGGAATACAAGGTCGGCACGATGATCGAGATCCCGCGTGCAGCGCTGACCGCCGACGACATTGCCAAGGAAGCCGCATTCTTCTCCTTCGGCACGAACGACCTGACGCAGATGACCTTCGGCTTCTCGCGTGATGACGCCGGTAAGTTCCTTGCCTCCTACTATGACCGCAAAATTTACGAGTCCGATCCGTTCTCCAAGCTCGATCAGGCCGGCGTGGGCCGTCTGGTGAAGATGGCTTGCGAGCTGGGCCGCACGACCCGCCCGGACATCAAGCTGGGCATCTGCGGCGAGCAGGGCGGCGACCCGTCCACCGTGGAGTTCTGCCACAACATCGGTCTGAGCTACGTTTCCTGCAGTCCGTTCCGCGTGCCCATCGCGCGTCTGGCTGCCGCGCAGGCTGCTATCAAAGCAGAGCAGAAATAATTCCCTGTCGTTGCAAAAGCATCCGGGCCAACGGCCCGGATGCTTTTTAACGGTGGAATGCTTTCTTATCGGCCTTTTCAAAGCAGGCAGAGCGTATGGGCGGAAAAGTGAAAAATGAAATGCGGGTAAATGCACGAATACGAAAAAGCATATGAAAATGCCTGACATTTTGAATGTATTTTTCCGATTCTGCCGCTGAAAATCGGGAGAGAGCGGCGCACGATCAATGCGTTAAACGATATGTGCTGCGCCCGCACTGCGCCTTTCCGCTAAGTGCAGCGACGCGCGCGGCCTTGGCTTTGCGGAAACCTGCTGGCATTGTGCGGTATGCCTGTGGGCTGTACGCGCGAAGGCAGAAACCGTGCAAGATCCGCACGGCCTAGCCCCGCCGGAGCACGCACTTTGACGGGGCGTGCCATACTGCCGGCAGAAAGCATAAAATTATGCGCGGATCGGACAGAATCCTTGCTTTTTCTGGAATGGTCTGGTATGATGTCTAAACAACCTGAAAGAATTACCAGTTTGAAGCGGGAAGTTTTGACAAACGCTAATGGTGGAAAGGAGAGACAGCCATGCAGGACACACAGCAGTTTACGCAGCTTCTTGGTGCGCTGGCGCAGCCGGTGTTTGCGGCAGAAGGCGGCATTGTAACGCGCTGCAACCGCGCGGCAGAAGCCCTGCAGATCACTGTGGGCACGCACGTGGCCGACATGGCTGAGGGCGGTGTTTACGACCCCGCGCAGCGGACGCCGATGAATCTGCCCCTGCGGCTGCCCAGCGGGGCAGTTGCGGATGCGTCTGTTTATCCGCTGGAAGACAAGCAGGTGTTTGTGCTCCCGGCCACGGCGGCGCAGACGCCGCAGATGGACACGGTGTTTTATGCCGCGCAGGCGCTGCGCGTGCCGCTGTCGAATCTGTTTGGTGCGTCCGGCACGCTGTTTCCGCGTCTGGAGGAGTTGGAGGATCCGGCGGTGCAGCGCAGTTTGTCGTCGCTGAACCGGGCGTTTTATCAGCTGCTGCGCGTGACATGCAACCTGACCGACCTGCACACGGCGCTGCGCGGGGAGATGAAGCTGCGGCGGGAAAAGACGGAACTGACCAATTTTGTGTACGACCTGTTTACGCGTACGGAGCCGCTGTGCAAAACGCGCGGCATTACGCTCACGTGCAAGCTGCCGCCGGCTACATTCAGCGGCTGGATCGACCGGCAGAAGCTGGAGCGCGCGCTCCTCAACGTGTTGGGCAACGCCATCAAATTCACTCCGCAGGGCGGCACGATCGAGATGCAGCTGGCACGCGTGGGCGAGAGTGCCGTGATCCGCATTCAGGACAGCGGCGAGGGCTTTGACCCGGCCACGATCTCCACGGTGTTTTCGCGTTATGCGCGTGCGCTGGAGTTGGGCGACCCACGCTGGGGCGTGGGCGCAGGGCTGCCGCTGGCACGGAGCATTGCGCAGCTGCACGGCGGCAACGTGGTGGTGCAGTCGGAGCGCGGCGCCGGTGCATGTGTGAGCCTTTCCGTGTCGCTCAAGGCGCCGGAGGCGGCGGAGCTGAAGCTTTGCAGCCCCGTGGCCGCAGCGGATTATACCGGCGGGTATTCGCACGAGCTGACGGAGTTTGCAGATGTGCTGCCGTTGGAGGTTTATGACACCATCAATGTGAACTGAACGCACCGCTCTGCGGTGCGTTTTTGCGCGCCGAAAGGCGCGCTTCTTTTTTGCGCCTTTTCAGGCGCAGGGGGTGTTGCGGGGCTTCGCCCCGGCACCTTTTGTTTTTACAACCTTACAGGTTGGGCGAGGTTTTTGCGGGGCTTCGCCCCGGTACCCTGTGGTTTTGGGTTTTTGCAACCCTTTGGGTTGTGCGTTTTATACTGGTAGTG
>CAKTXB010000127.1 GCA_934630555.1 uncultured Oscillospiraceae bacterium | reverse complement strand
GAGCTGGTGCCGGGTATGACCGTGATGGTGGACGTCAGCTTCTTCGGCCATCCGGAGCTGTACGGCGGCCGCATCGAAACGGGCTTCATCATCACCGAAAACGGCAGCAAGCCCATGAGCCCGAAGATGTTTGAACGCTTCACGAAGGATCTGTAAGGAGGACATACCATGGCGGAACTTGGATATAAGCACTATATGTTCATTGACGGCGATCTGCCCGGCAACGGCGACGATATGACGCTGCCCGGCCACGAGGCCATGATGATCACGAACCGCAACGCGCAGGACGCGCACATTCTGGTGAACCTGTATTTTGAGGACAAGCCCCCCGTGAAGGGCCTGCACCTGACCATCCCGGCCGAGCGTGTTGTCTGCACGCGCATGGACCTGCCCATCTGCGACGAGCAGTATCAGATCCCGTTTGGCCAGTATTCCGTAGAGCTGGACTCGGATATTGCTGTGTGCGCCAGCTATGGCCGTCTGGACCGCAGACATGAGCTTGGCTATTACTCCACGGGCTACTGCGCGGTGTAAGCTATGCAGCGGTTCATTCAGTTTTCGGAGCTGAAGCCGGAAAAAGTGGAGGACTATGTCCGGCTGCACGCCGCGCCGTGGCCGGAGCTGCTGGCGCTGATCACGTCGTGCAACATCCATAACTACTCCATTTCGCTGCGCGGCAACACGCTGTATACATACTACGAGTATACGGGCACGGACTTTGCGGCGGATATGGCGCGGATGGATGAAAGCCCCGTGATGCAGAAGTGGTGGACATTTTCAAAGCCCTGCTTTTTGCACCACGAGGAAGGACACTACTATGACGACCTGCAGGAGGTCTTCTATCTTGCATAAGCGCGGCCGCGCCGCGTAGACACAAAAGCAGCTTCCCCTATGGCCGGCCCGCGCATGGGCCGCGCTGTGGGGGAAGCATTTTTTATCGGGCGATCTTAAAATAACAGGAGGGTCATTTATGAAACGGACGGCGATCGTAACGGGCGGCTCGAACGGCATTGGCCGGGCGGTGGTGCGCATGATGGCGCGGGAGGGCATAGATGTGCTGTTCAGCTATTACAGCGACGAGCAGGCGCGCGCGTCGCTTTTGGCGGAGCTTTCGGACGCGCCGGGGCGTGCTGCGGCGGTGCGGGCGGATCTTGGCACGCGCGAAGGTGTGGAGGCTGTGTTTGCGGCGGCGGAGCGGGAGCTTGGCACGATCGACATTCTGTTCAACAACGCCGGCGTGTTTCTGGACAGCACGTTTCTTACGGCCACGGAGCAGCAGCTGGACCGGACGCTGGATGTTATTGTGAAGGGGACGTTCCTCTTGACACAGCGTGTGGCGGCGCATATGATTGAGCGTGGGGTTCGAGGACGTATTGTGAATACATCCTCGGCAGTGACAAAGGACCAGACAGGGCAGCCGGTGGATTACTGCATGGCCAAGGCGGGCATCAACGTATTGACGACGGCGCTGGCCAAAGAGCTTGGGCCGCATGGCATTACGGTGAATGCTGTGCTGCCGGGTGCGATCCCGACAAAGCTCAACAGCTGGCAGTTTGCAGACCCCGAAACGCGGGAACGCTTCCGCGCGGGATCGGTTTTGGGCGAGCTTGGCGACGCGGACTACATCGCCGGTGCGGTCCGGTATTTTATTTCAGACGAGGCGCGATGGACGACGGGCGTGCTTATGAGCGTGGACGGCGGCTATACGCTTTGAAAACAGGAGGAAGCATCATGACGGAGCTTGAAAAATGCCAGCAGGGGCTGCTGTATGACACAAAATTTCCGGAGCGTGAGCCGTCGCATCTGGCGTGCGCGGATCTGTGCTGGGAATATAACCGTACCAGGCCGTCAGATATGGCGCGGCGGGAGGAGCTGCTGCGGCAGCTGTTTGGAAAGCTGGGCAAAGAACCGTATGTTGAGCCGAACATTTTCTGCGGCTTTGGCTGGAACATCGAGGCGGGGGATTATTTTTATGCCAACAACAACTGTGTGTTTGTAGACCCCGGCAAGATCGTGTTCGGCGACCATGTGTTCATTGGCCCGTGCTGCGGATTTTACACGGCGCACCACCCGGTGGATAAGGAGCTGCGCAACCAGCTTTATGAATATGCGCGGCCCATCACCGTGGGCAGCGACGTGTGGTTTGGCGGCCATTGCTGCGTGCTGCCGGGTGTGACGATCGGCAGCGACGTGGTCATTGGCGCAGGCAGCGTGGTGGTGCATGATATTCCAGACCACTGCGTGGCGGTGGGCAACCCTTGCAGGGTCGTGAAGAGGTTGTGATTTTTGCGCCCCGGCGGGGCGCGCGGGGGGTGCGGGGCTTTGCCCCGGGCCCCTTGGTTTTTTGCAGCCTGAAAGGCTGCACGGGGGTTTACGGGGCTTCGCCCCGGGGCCTGTTGTTTTTGCAGCCTTACAGGTTGTGCGGGGATTTTGCGGGGCTTCGCCCCGATACCCTTTGTTTTTGCAAAACCTTTGGTTTTTGCATTTTATTCTGGCGATGCCTGCCAGAGGGGCGGCTCGGCCCCCCTTTCTTTCCCGCGGGGAAAGAAAGCGCCGCCGGCGGTGTAAAGAAAGGCGGTCAAGGGGGCCTTCCGAATGGCCCCCTTGACGATCCCCCAACGGCCACAAGGGGGCCGCGGCCCCCTTTTTGGATTATCCCCCGGGGGAGCGTGGGGGCAGTGCCGAGCGATTGCGCCGGAGGTGGGAGGTGGAGATGCTTCGTGTTGCTGCGGGGCAAGGCGCTGCGCTGTTGCCCGTGTTTGCTTGAGGGTTGGTTCTTGATAACGGCAGTTCCGGCGAACACGTAGGTGCGGCCTTGGTTTTTGAGTTGTGGGCATTGTTGGCACTTGTTCTGAGGCAGCGAGTGGCAAGTTTGGGCAGCTCTCTGGCGAGCTTGGAGGGGGTAGTTCCTTGCAGGAGAGGACGTTCGTTTGCAACTAGCTGCAAATTTGGGGGCTTCAGTAGTGGCAGTGCGGTAGAAGTCGAAACGCGCTCCAGCGCCTCTTTTTTGCTGACTTTTTTCTGGCAAGGCAGAAAAAAGTCAGCCGCCGGAGGCACGGTTGCGGTGTTGCAAACACCGAGGCAAAAGCGGTGCCCCCGCACCGCAGGTGCGACCACCGAGGAACAAGCGGTGGCGGGCGCTAGCCTGCCATGTTTGTTTCATTTGCCCCGCAAGGGCAAACTTTCTGCGAATCTTTGTCACTGGTTTGCGCTACGCGTCATATTCTGGGGTTAGAAACTGCAAAACTGCTGACAGGAGTGGACATTTATGGAACAGGCACGGACACTGGCAGAGCTTTCGGATGGCGCGGCGGCGGAGATCAGGTCGATTTGGCTGGGCGGCGCGATGCGCCGGCGGCTTTTGGAGCTGGGGCTGATCCCCGGCACGCGGGTGCGGTGCCTGCTGCGCGCGCCGTCGGGCAGTCCGATCGCGTTTGAGGTGCGTGGAGCGATGATCGCGCTGCGGCGCGGGGATGCGGCGCAGATCGGGATCGAGGCAGCGCCATGGGGCTGACGGCATCGTCGGTCGGGCGCGGCGCATCGCGCGGCTTCCGGCTGGAAAAAAAGGAACTGGACGACCACGTGCTGGCGCTGGTGGGAAACCCGAATGTAGGCAAGAGCACAGTGTTTAACGCCCTGACGGGGCTGCATCAGCACACCGGCAACTGGCCAGGGAAGACTGTGGCACTGGCGCAGGGGCGGTATATGTACGACGGGCGCGGGTATGTGGTCGTTGATCTGCCGGGTACGTATTCGCTGACGGGGCGCTCAGAGGAGGAACGTGCGGCGGCGGAGTTCGTGCGCGGCGGGCAGGCGGAATGTGTGGCGGTCGTATGCGACGCAACGTGTCTGGAACGGAATCTCGTGCTGGCGCTGCAGGTGATGGCGGTGTGCCGCGAGGTGGTCGTGTGCCTGAATCTGATGGATGAGGCACGGGCACGCGGCATCCGGGTGGATGCAGCGGCGCTGGAGCGGCTGCTGGGCGTGCCGGTCGTTGAAATGGCTGCGAGCCGCGGAGAGGGGCTTGCAGCACTGCGGGAATGCGCGGCACGTGTTATCCGCGGGGAATGGGAAAACGCACCGTCAGACGGCGCAGACGCGGCGACAGAGGCTGCGGCGGAATGTGTTGTACGGCGCGCGGAGAAAATTGCGGCACAGTGCGTACAGCTGCCAAAAAAGCCGCGCAGCTTGCGGGCGGACCGGTTTTTGACGGGGCGCTGGACGGGCGCGGCGGTACTGCTGGTGCTGCTGCTTGGCGTGTTTTGGCTGACGATCCGCGGGGCGAATGGGCCGTCGCGATGGCTGGAGCATGGCTTTGCGGCTTTGGGCGCGTGGCTGCGGCAGGGGTGCGTGCAGTTGGGGCTGCCGGAATGGCTGCGCGGGGCGCTGCTGGATGGTGTGTATGTGACGACGGCGCAGGTGGTGGCGGTGATGCTGCCGCCGGTCGCGATCTTCTTTCCGCTGTTTACGCTGTTGGAGGATGTGGGCTATCTGCCACGGCTGGCATTTTTGACGGACCGGTGCTTTCAGAGCTGCGGCGCTTGCGGCAAGCAGGCGCTGACGACGTGCATGGGCTTTGGCTGCAACGCCGCAGGCGTGGTGGGCTGTCGGATCATTGATTCGCCGCGGGAGCGGCTGCTGGGCATTCTTACCAACAGTTTTGTGCCGTGCAACGGGCGGTTTCCGGCGCTCATCACGCTGGCGTGTCTGCTGGCGGGCGCCCCGGCGGGGAGTTTGGGCGCAGCGGCGATCTTGACGGCGTTTGTGGTGTTTGGCGTGGGGATGAGTCTGCTTGCGTCATGGGTCCTGCACAGGACGGCGCTGCGGGGCGTGGCCAGCTCGTTTACGCTGGAGCTGCCGCCGTTTCGCAGGCCGAATGTGGGGCGCGTGATAGTACGCTCCATGCTGGACCGGACGCTGTATGTACTGGGCCGTGCGGCGGCGGTTGCTGCGCCGGCGGGGCTGGTGCTGTGGGGCATGGAGCAGATCTGTGTAGATGGCGTGCCGTTTTTAACGGCGGCGGCTGGCGTGTTGGAACCGGCGGGCGTGTTTTTGGGCATGAACGGCGCGGTGCTGCTGGCGTTTTTGCTGGGCTTTCCGGCCAACGAACTGGTGCTGCCGCTGGCAGTGATGATCCTGACTGGCGGCGCGGCAGGGGAGGCGTCTGTTGGCGCGGTGCTGCAAATGGGCGGATGGAGCTGGAAGCAGACGCTCTGCACGATGGTGTTTTTTGTGCTGCACTGGCCATGCAGCACGACGCTGCTGACCATTCGGCGCGAAACGGGGAGCCTGAAATGGACGCTGCTGGCGGCGGCGCTGCCGACAGCGGCCGGGTGTCTGCTTTGCGCGCTGCTGCACTGGATCTTATAAAAAACGAAGCTGCGGGCGCGCACGCGCAATCGTGTTTTTATACTGATATTCAATTAAAAGCTTTCATTCATGGAATGGGAGTTTTTAATAGGAAGATCATTATGAGACGAGATCCCGTGATTTTATCAAAATCACGGAGCACGCGTAGTTTTGTTCAGCTGTTTGAGAAAATGGAGGGTACGACGCTGCCCGAGTACCGGCTGGGGTGGGGCCATGCGGCAGAATAAAAAAGCGGACTGCGTGCGATCGCACGCAGTCCGCTTTGGCATGTATTTATTCTTTTGGCTTGCCAAGTGTGCGCAGGATGAGCATGGCGATGACGATGACGGCGGTGACGAGGAAGATGCCGGCCATGCCCTTGGCCATGATGGGGAGCGTTGTGAGGAACGCGGGAATATTCCAGTGCATACGAGACCCTCCTTAACCCAGCAGATTCAGCAGCAGACCGCCTGCGATGACGGACGCGATCTGGCCGGACACATTGACGCCGGCGGCGTGCATGAGCAGAAAATTGTTCGGGTCTTCTTTCAGACCCATTTTATGAACAACGCGTGCGGACATGGGGAAGGCGGAAATGCCGGCTGCACCGATCATGGGGTT
>CAKTXB010000126.1 GCA_934630555.1 uncultured Oscillospiraceae bacterium | reverse complement strand
ATCTTGTGCAGGTCTACGTCCTCGGCGAGCTTGATATTTTTTGTATGCACGCGCAGCGTCTGATAGCGGCCCTGCAGATTCGGACGGTCCACAATGATGCGGCGGTCAAAACGGCCCGCGCGCAGCAGCGCCTTGTCCAGGATCTCAGGACGGTTCGTGGCGGCCAGGATCACAACGCCCTTGCTGGAATCGAAGCCGTCGATCTCGGCCAGCAGCTGATTGAGCGTCTGTTCGCGCTCGTCGTTGCCGCCGAACTTGGAGTCACGCGTGCGGCCAATGGCGTCGATCTCATCAATGAAGATGATGGCCGGGGCGACCTTGTTGGCCTCCTGGAACAAACTGCGCACGCGGCTTGCGCCAACGCCGACGAACATTTCCACAAAATCCGAACCGGAAATGGAGAAAAACGGTACGTTCGCCTCACCGGCCACGGCCTTGGCCAGCAGCGTTTTGCCTGTACCGGGCGAGCCGACCAGCAGCGCGCCCTTCGGCAGCTTTGCACCGATGGCGGTGTATTTCTGCGGGTTGTGCAAAAAGTCGATGATCTCGACCAGCGATTCCTTGGCCTCGTCCTGCCCGGCCACATCGGCAAACGTGACGCCGGTCTGCTTTTCCATGTAGACCTTGGCCTTGTTTTCCCCAATGCCGCCAATGCCGCCTATCCCGCCCATGCGCTTGGACATGCTGCGCATGAGCAGGCTGAACAGCAGATACATGAACGCCACGGGCAGCACCCAGGTAAGGATGAACGTCACAATGGGGCTGGCCTGTTCGATGATCTCACGGTCAAACGTGACATCATGGGCAGAGAGCTCTTCCACCAGTGCGGCGGTGTCCATGTCGGGAATGCGGCCGGTATAGTAGATACGCTGCTGGCCCTTGGTTTTGGCGGCTTCCTCCTTGGAGAGGATCTCCAGCCGCCCATCCTCCATAAACTCGACTTCCTGGATCTTGTCCTCGTCCAGCATAGTCAGAAATTCGTCGTAGCTGATCTCCACAAGATAGGACTTGGAAATGCTGGTATAGATCGAATTGATGAGCACGGTGGCGATGAGCGCCGCGACAACAAGGATGAGCACGCGGCGGCCGTTCCAGTTGTCCTGGTCAGAGTTCGGCGCGGGGCGCTGATTCTTGTTTTTGTCGTTTGGCGTGTTGCTCATGGGTGAGCACCTTCTTTCTTTGCGTGCAGGATCTGAAATTTCGTATGGCAATCTTATCATAGCCGCTCCGATTTTACAAGGACGCCAGACGCGGACGGCAGTAAATTTTCTGTGAATTTAAACGAACAGCATGGTTGTTTCTGCGCAAAAGACCTGTTATAATATGTCCACTATGGACAACTGCGCCGTTTTGACGGCGAAAGAACGGAGCTGGACTATGGCAGAGGAAAAACGCAGAGAATATGCCCGGCGCGCGCCGCGCACGGAGACAAACGAAAATGCGGAAAACATGCTGGAGGGGCGCAATGCACTCTCCGAGGCGCTGGCTGGCGGCCGCGCGGTGGATAAGGTATTCATTGCTGCGGGAAGCAGCGACCGCGCGCTGGCGCGGCTGGCCGCAATGGCCAAACAGGCAGGCGCGGTCGTGGTGGAAACCGACCGGCGCAAGCTCGACCAGATGTCGGCTACCGGCGCACATCAGGGCGTGATCGCGCAGGTAGCGGCGCATGACTATGCGTCGATCGACGATATTTTCATGCGTGCGGAGGATGCCGGTGTACCGCCGCTCATTGTGCTGTGCGACGAGCTGTCCGACCCGCACAATCTGGGCGCCATCATCCGCACGGCGGAATGTGCCGGAGCGCACGGCGTCATCATCCCCAAGCGCCGCAGCGTGGGGCTGACGGCAGTCGTTGGCAAGACGTCAGCGGGCGCGCTGGAATATATGCCCGTGGCGCGGGTCGCGAACATGGCGGCTGCCATTGACGAGCTAAAATCGCGCGGCGTGTGGGTATTCGGCACGGCGGCGGACGGCGATACGGCACTTTCCAGGGCCGACCTGAAAAATGCGGCGGCCATTGTCATTGGCAACGAAGGCAGCGGCATGAGCCGCCTTGTGGCAGAGCGCTGCGACTTTAAGGTCAGTATTCCCATGATGGGGCGCATCTCATCCCTGAATGCCTCGGCAGCAGCGGCAATTTTGCTGTATGAAGCCGTGCGGCAGCGTATGGCGTGATTTTTGATTTGGAGCGAGTATGAGCAGAGAACCGCAGGATCCCGAACAGGAGCTGGAAGAACAAGTGCATAGCGGACCCGGCACCGCGGAATCGCAGGCGGAAGCCTTCTCGCTCGAGGATATTCTGGACGAGTTTGGCGGTTGGACGAAGCGCGCGCCGGAAGCGCCCGCCGACCGGGCGGACGCATCGGAGGCGGCGGCCGCCGCAGGGCCGGCAGAAGCCGCGCCGGAGGCAGAGCCTTCTCAGGAAGAGCCGTCCACAGCTGCGGAGCCTGCGGATACGCAAGCGCCGCAGGATAACGTAGTGCAGTTCCCGGGCGCGGCAGGCGGCGCAACGCAGGATACGGTGCGCTTTGCCCCCATCCGCGATACAGATGTGCCGGAAAAGAAGCAGCCGGAGGTCTGGCGCTATGAGGGCGAGCCTTTGCCGCAGAGCGAACAGGACGCGCAGGAGCAGCGTCGTGCCATGCAGCGTGAAAAGCGCATCGCCCGGGCACAGCAGCGCCAGAAGCGCGCGGAGGCACGCCGCCTGCGCCGGCAGGAGCAGCCCGACGCGGTGTATGCCACTGTGCAGGACGCACTGGCGGCTTATGGACGGAAAAACACACTGCGGCCGCGGCTGGCGGCGTCGGCTGTACTGTGCTTTGTGAGCGTGGTGCTGCTGGTGCTGGCCAGTATGCGTATCGGTGGGATAGATCTGTCCGGCTATCGCATGCCGTTTTCGCTGGCGATGTTGGCTGTGCTGATCTTGCAGGCGCTTTTGAGTTATGATGTGCTGGCGCAGGGGCTTTTACAGGCACTGCGGCTTCAGTTTGACCAGCTGAGCCTGTTGGTGCTGACAACGGTGCTGGCGATCGTGGATGCATTTTTTGCGCTGGCACAGGCGCGCCTGCCGCTGTGCCCGATCATCTCGGTGCAGCTGCTGCTGGCGCTTTGGAGCAGACGTCTGCTGTTGCAGGCAAAGTATCGCAGCGCGCGGGCAGCGGCCAATATGCAGGAACCGGTGGGCGTGGTGCGCGAGGAAAAGGCGTGGCACGGAAAGGACTGCATTTTCCGCACGAGCACGCCGGACACAGACTTTGCCCGGCAGCTGGAAATGCCGGATGCAGCGCGGCGCGTCATGCGCGTTTATGCGCCGGCCGTGGCCGTGATGACGCTGGTGCTGGCGGTGCTTTGCAGCCTGCGCGGCGCGCAGAATCCGATCTGCTGCTGGACGGCGCTGCTGGCGGCGGCGTATCCGGCCGGGGCGCTCATCTGCTATACAAGACCGTTTGCACTTGTGGCGCGGCGTTTGCAGCGCGGCGGCGTGGCTGTGGCCGGATGGTCGGGCGCGCGAAACCTGAGCGGCGAGTGCGGCCTTGTGGTAGAGGACTCGGATCTGTTCCCGCCGGCCAACGTGACGCTCAACGGCATGAAAATTTACTCCGACCGCAACGTAGGCCAGATCTTGGGCTATGCCACGGCAGTGGTTGAAACGGCGGGCAGCGGCCTTGTGCCGCTGTTTCAGGAGCTTTTGGAGGGCCAGAACGGGCGGCGCTGCACGGTGGACACATTCCGCCGCTATGAGGGCGGCGGCCTCGGCGCGGAGATCCGCGGCGATGTGGTGTTGTTGGGTTCGCTTGCCTTCATGCGCCTCATGCGCGTGCAGATGCCGCAGGATGCAAACGTGAAGCAGGCGGTATACGTATCCATAAACGGAGAACTGGCGGCAGTGTTCGCGTTGCACTATGCGCCCGCGGCACAGGTCAAAAGCGCCCTGCTTACCGCGGTGCGGGCGCGCGGGCTGACACCGGTGCTGGCCACACGTGATTTTATGCTGACGCCGCAGTTCCTGCATTACCGCTATAAGCTGCCGCCTGACCGAGTGGAGTTCCCAACTGTGGAGGAGCGCGCATGGCTGTCCTCACCGGATGCGGTGCGGGAGCCGAAGCCCGGTGCGCTGCTGGCACAGGGGAGTTTCTTGAATTTCGTGTCTGCCGTGGCGGCAGCGCGCAGCCTGCGCGGCACAGTGATCGGGAGCCTCGCCATTGCGCTCATGGGCGGGATCATGGGGCTGCTGATGGTATTTTTCCTGGCGTTTATCGGCTCAGTTGCAACGGCTTCGTGCTGGAATCTGATGATTTATCTCATTTTGTGGATGATCCCGCAGCTGCTGTTGACGGCTATGGCTGGACACGCATTATAAAACTGAACAGGACTTCGGAAGCGGGGTGTGATATTTTCTTGCATTTTTAACAAGAATTTCATTGCATTCCCGTTTCCTTTCGTTTATAATGGACTTTAAAGGTCGGCGGAAAACCAGGACCGCCGGAAGGCAGGGAGCAGCGGTAAGAGCTGCCTGCCGGTTTAGAAAGGAGTTTCAACTATGGGCTATACTGCCAACGACATTCGCAACATCTGCCTGCTTGGTCACGGCGGCGACGGCAAGTCTGCGCTGTGTGAAAGTATGCTGTTCACCACCAAGGCCATCACGCGTCTTGGCAAACGTGCGGACGGCACGACAGTTTCTGACTTTGACGACGAAGAGAAGAAGCGTCAGTACTCCATCTCTACGTCGGTGATCCCGGTGGAATACAACAAGTGCAAGATCAATGTGCTCGACAACCCCGGTTATTTTGACTTTGCTGGCCAGATCGTGCAGTCGCTGCGCGTGGTGGACGCAGGCATTATCTGCGTCACGGCCAAGAGCGGCATCGGCGTGGGTACGGAAAAGGGCTGGAAGTACCTGGCCAAGGCCAAGCTGCCGGCCATGTTCTATGTTTCCAAGCTCGATGAAGAGCACGCAAATTTCTTCAACGTCCTTGATTCGCTGCGCGAGATGTTTGGCGCGTCCGTCATCACGTTCACGTTCCCCATTCTGAACGGCGAAAAGGCAGTCGGTGTGGTGGACCTCATTGAGAAAAAGGCGTATGACGAAAACGGCAAGGAAATTGCCGTTCCGGCTGACGCCGCAGACAAAATTGAAGAGTACATGGCAGAGCTCAACGAGCAGGTCGCTGAAACGGACGAGGCCCTCATGGAAAAGTTCTTTATGGAAGAGCCGTTCACGCCGGAAGAGCTGACTACCGGCATTAAGGCCGGTATCCGCGAGCGCAGCGTGACGCCGGTGTTCTGCGGCTGTGCCATGTCGGGCCTTGGCACGACGAACCTGCTGGCGAACCTCGTGAAGTATGCTCCGAACCCGCTGGAAGGCAAGCCCATGACGGCTGTTGAGGACGACAAGGAAGTCGAATTCAAGCTCGACCCGGCCGGCAGCCCCATGGCGTTCGTGTTCAATACCATGGTTGACCAGTACGGCAAGAACTCCTATTTCAAGGTGATCTCCGGCAACATGGAAGATACCATGACCGTGACGAATGCACGCACGGGCGACGCTGAAAAGCTGGGCAATATGTTCTTCCCGAAGGGCAAGGACAATGCAAAGACGTCGAAGGTCTGCTGCGGTGACATTGGCGTGTTCACCAAGCTCACGTCTGTCAAGACCGGCGACACGCTGGGTATGCCGGGCAAGACCGTGACCATTCAGGGCATGACGTATGACGAGCCGATGTATAAGATGGCTGTCTACGCCAAGGTCAAGGGCACAGAGGATAAGATCGCAAACGGTCTTGTGAAGCTGAACGAAGAAGACGCCTCGTTCAAGTATGGCAACGACCCCGAAACGAAGGAGCTCATCATTGCCGGCGCCGGCGATATGCAGCTGTCTGTGCTTATGGCCAAGCTTCAGAGCAAGTACAAGGTCGAGGCCGTCCTGAAGCCTGCCAAGATCGCCTACCGCGAGACCATCAAGAAGAAGGTCGAGATCCACGGCCGTCACAAGAAGCAGTCCGGCGGCCACGGCCAGTTCGG
>CAKTXB010000125.1 GCA_934630555.1 uncultured Oscillospiraceae bacterium | reverse complement strand
CGCCTTTGGCACAAAAATTCCACACTTGCATGGCGTAAAGTATTTTCGGCGACGTACACGCCGCCGCCGAAAATGATGAAAACTTTTTTCGCGCCTGCGGGCGCGAACTCTGCGAGGCTTTTTGACACGTTTAGGCCGCCCCGGCTCCCGCCGGGGCGGCCCTTTTCACGCTCTGTATGTCCGCCATTCGTTCCACGTCATTGTGTTCAGTCCTCCCCACGTCAGCCCATACGCCATCGTTTCGCCCCACGTGCACCACCGGAAAAAATACTCGATCCCGATCTGTGCCGGCAGCAGATCCTCAATAATGACCTGCATCTCCGCAAATCGCGGCGGCACGCCCATGATTTCCGGAAACCGCACCCGCACGTGCTCCGGCTCGCCCGTTTCCTCCAGCGCGCATACCGCGCCGCACGCCAGCAAACAGCGCTGCAAAGCCTCCAGGGTGAATCCGTCGCCGCTCACCTGCATCAGCCCCGCCAGTGCCCGCCGCCGCTGCGCGGCGCCCTCCACCGGCGCGCGATACCGAAACAGCGCCTCCGCGCGCCGCAGTCCCTCGTCCTCTGCCGACATCACCAGGCTCTCCCGCGCATTGTCCTCCAGCTGTGCGCCAAGCACATCCATCTGCGCGCCCAACGCCTCCGCCTGCGCTGCCGAAAAGCTGCCCGTTCGGAACGTATACACGCCCAGCGGCCGCAGCAGCGCCATCAGCTCCTGTGCATAGCCCATCTCAAGCGTCCTCCGTCACCGTCACCGTGCCCAGGACCGGCAGCTTTCCCGCCGCCCCGGCCACATCCGCCGCCGGCTGCACCAGCGTATAGTTTTCCACCGCGCCCGTTTCATAGATCAGATTCCCCAGTGCCGCGCGATATACGCTCCTGCCCAGCATCGCGCCCGTAAACTGCGCTGCCAGCGCCGTCTGCACCGCCGCCTTCGCCGCGTCAAACGTCACGCCTGCCTTCGGCTGTATCTGCACCGCCACATTCACCGTCGCCGTCTGCGGCGCACGCACCGAAACATCCACCGCGATCTCCCGCACCGTCTGCAGATCCGCCTGCACCCGCGCCACCAGTTCCTCCGACGGCACGCCGTCCGGCGCGGCGATCACCACGCCCACCGTGCCGATCCCGCGCTCCCGCGGAATGACCGACACCGCGCCCACGCCCGGATCTGCCAGCGCCCGCGCCTCATAAAACGCCGCGTTCGCGCCGTTCGGCAGTCTGCGGAAGCTGTCCAGCACCCGCGCGCGCAGCCCCTCGTCGTCCTCCGCGTCGCTGCCGCCTGCAAACGCCGCCAGATTCGTCACGCCCGCCACGCCCACCGGCGCCTTTGTCAAGACCGTCACGCTCTGCGCCGGCACATTGCCCGCCGCCCCGGCGCTTTCCGCCATGGCCGGCACATCGGCATACAGGCTTCCCGCCGGGATCACCGCGTCCTGCGTCGTCACAAACCGCACCAGCCCCGCCGTCGTGCACACTGTGCCCGCCTCGATCGGCAGATCGTCCGTCCGTGCCAGCTCCACCTTGAACCGCAGCGTACCGCGCGCCTTTGTGCCCGCCTTGCGCGCCAGTCCGCGCAGCGCCGCGTGCCGGTCCAGATACTCCCCCGCCGCCGTCTGCGGAAAGCTCTGCCCCAGCGCCCAGTCCGCGTACACATACAGCGTCTGCAGCTGTGCCGCCGCGGCATACAGCCGCACCGCCAGATCCGCCGTATCCTCCATCGCGAACCCCGTCTTTTCGGCAAACGCATCCAGCATTTCCCGATAGATCTCCGCGACCTCTTTCATACCGTCACCTCCACCGCAGCCGCCGTTCCGTCCGCCGCCTGCAAATATACCGTCACCGCCGCGTCCTTGTCCGTGTCTGTCCGCACCGCCGCATCCGTCACACGCACCGGCAGCCCCGTCAGTGCCTCCGCCGCCATCTGCCGCGCCGCCTGCGCGCGCAGTGCCGGCTTTTCGCGCCCCAGCTCCCGCAGCCGGCTGCCCAGCTCCGGCAAAAAGCAGAACGCCCCGCGCCGGCACGTCAGCCGGAACAGCGCCCGCTGCAATACCTTCTCGTTCCCGTGCAGCCGCACGAACCCGCCGAACCCGTCCGGCACATAGTCGCCCTCCCGCAGCAGGTTTTCCATCATTCCGCGCCCAGCTCCTCTCCATTGACAAACAATTTGCCCGTAATGCGCACCTTCCCGCACATCTCAATGTCGCCGTTGTTCCGCAGCACGATCCGCGCCGCGTCCGAATATACCATCACTTCCCCCGGTGCAAGCGCCTCCGCGCCCGTCTGCAAAGCCCCCGGAATATACGCCTCGCTCGCCTTAATGACCAGCACGCTCTGCTGCGCGCCCGGCTGCCAGCAATAGCCGCCCGGCGAGATGATATGCGCCCCGCGCTTTTCCCCGTCCGTCACCACCGCCGTGCTGCTGCCGCCCATACTCACCGTACCCAGCGTCGCGGCCTCTTCCTCCGCCTCCGGGTGCGTGATTCTTCTTGAAAGCCACATCGTCCTATCTCCTCAGATCCAGCGTCGTGTAAACGCCTGTGTCGTCGCCGCTGCGCGCCGCCGCCTGCACCGTAAATACTCCCGCAAGCCCCAGCTCCGGCACGTCCAGCGTCACAAGATCCAGCGGCCGCACCGCTTCCGCGCCCAGCAGCCGCACCTGTACCGTGCACCGATCCCGCGCGCTGTCGTCCAGCCGCTGCTGCGCCGTGCGCCACGTCGCGCGCACCTTGCTGCCCGCGCGCCCGCTCACGTGCGTGCATCGGGTGCCAAGCGCCAAAAGCGCCGCGCTTTCCGCGACCTGCTGCGCCCCGTTGCGCGTGTTCACCATCACCTGCCGCGCCGCCACGCCATACCGCTTCTGCGCATAGCTGCAAAGCAGCACCTGCTCCGGACAGATCGTAACGCGCCGCCCGCCGGCGCTCTTGCGCAGCACCAGCGTGCCGTCCGGCAAAAACCGCGGAAAAATATCCGCGCTGTGCCGGCAGAATCCCGTCAGCACCTGCCAGCAGCTATACCCTGTTTCCACCGTAAACTCTGCCACCGGCGGCATCGCCTCCGCATCGATCTGCCCCACCCCATACGGCCGCACATACAGCCGCAAAATATCCTCCAGCTGCGCGCTCACAAATTCCGCCGCCCGCACCTGGTTGTCCATCAGCACCGCCGCCATCGACCGGCCCGAGACCTCTGCCAAAAGCCCCTTGTCGCTCAGCCGCACCTCAAAATCATCCACCACGCCCGAAAACGCCGCCGCGCCGCCGCTGTCCTCCGCATAAAACCGCACCGCCTGCTCTAAAACCGGCAGCCACGCCGCCGTGTGCCGGAACCGCACTGAAAAGCTCCCGCACGGGTCGCCGTCCGTCGCCCGGATGCTCCACTGCATCAGCTCCGGCAGCTCCGCCCGCTCGCCGCCGCACAGCGTCAAATATCCCTTCATCCGACCCGCAGCTCCTCTCCCACGCGGATCAGATTCGGGTTCCGAATGCCCGGATTCAGCGCCAGCATCTGCCGCATCGAAAGCCCGTACCGCCTGCAAATGCTCCAAAGCGTGTCGCCGCCCACCACGGTGTGATACCGCTTCTGCGCCGCCGCTGCCGCCGCATCCTCCGCTGCCGCCGCACGGATCTGCGGCGCCGCCGCCTCCGTGCCCGCGTCGCAAAATTCAAAGCTGTACGCCACATAGTCTGACCGCGGCTCCTGCGTCAGCTCCAGCCGCGTAAAATACGCCGCCGCGCACTGCCATACCGGGTGGCGCAGCGCCCCCGCGCCATCCTGCGCAAATACCTCCACCAGCGCCCGGAAGCGCGCATACGCCCCCGCGCCAAAAAACTCGCCCGCGCCGCGCAGAACCGTCCGGCTCCTGCCCAGATCCTGCACGCAGTAGCTCCCCATCGGCATTTTATGCACCGCCGTCAGCCGCTCGCATGACAGCGTGTACCGCGCCGGATTGTTCGGCCACGTAAACTCCTTGTAGCGCATCGCCTGCATTCTTCATCCTCCGTATCGTCTTGCATCCCGCTCAAAAAACCGCGAGATCTCCGCCATCGACCGCTCCGTCTGCGCGCCCGCAATGCCCGCCGTGCGCAGCTGCGTCCACGACTGCGTCACCGCGCCGCCCATCACGCCGTCGGCCTTCTCCGTTGCCGCTGGCCGCACCTGCCGCACAGCCCGCGTCTGCACCGCTTCCTGCCGCAGCGCTTCCAGCGCCGCGCGCGCCTGCGCCGCCTGCTCCAGCTCTCCCAGCAGACTGCCCGCCATATCCTCCGGCGCAGCTGCTTCCGGCCCCGCACGCTGTGCCCCGTCGTCCGCGCCGCCTGCCGTCTGCGTCAAGCCGTCCGCCCCCGGCAAAACCTCCGCCAGCTGCTCATGGACCGCTTCCGCGGCCTCACGGTGCGCTGCCGCCGCCAGCACCGTCTGCCGCAGCATCACCTGTTTCAGATACTCCACCGTGCTTCAGCTCCTCAAACCGTTTTTCATCAAACGCCGCGTTTTCCACCGGCAGCAGCGCCCCGCAGCAGCTGCACCGCGCCAGCCGCGCCGCCTCGCGGCACGCCGGGCAAAGCCCCGCCAGCCGCTGCTCCTCCTCCAGCGCCAGCTGCATCGCACAATATAAATAATCCTCCGGCGTCATCTCCCGGGCCCGCGCCTCCGTCGGCAAAACGCCAAACGCCCGCAGCACGCGCCAGCGCAGCTGTGCCTGCACATCGTCCTGCAAGGCCGCCCGCAGCCGCGTCTGCTTTTCCGCGTCCAGCCGTCCGGGCGCGCACGCCTGCGCGTACACGCCCATCAGCCGCTCCATCTCCTCCGCCGGGCACTGCCGCAGAACTGCCTGCGCGTCGCAAAATGCCGGCGCGCCGTCGCGCCATGCCGCCCGCGCCAAAATACACGCGTTCGCATACAGCCCCGCCGTGTCCGTGTCCTCTCCCGTCATGCGCAAGGCCTCCGCCCGCGCCTGCAAAAGCGCATACGCCGAAAGCGGCCGCAGTTCCAGCCCGTCCACGACCGCGCCGCCGCCCGTCAGAAATTCCAGCAGCTCCCGTTCCATCATTCCGCCGTTTCCACGCGGCTTCTGGCCTCCAATGTGACCTTCTCCATCACATTGCCGCCCACCTCCGCGCTCTCCTGGATCTCACTCCACTGGCACCCCGCGTAGATCACGCTGCGGTCCGGCTTGCACACCACCAGTGAAAAATCCTCCAGCTCCAGAAACGAGATCCCGTCGCGAATGGCCTCGTCCGTCGCATAAATGCGCGTCAGCTCAATGGTGTACCGCCCCTGTCCGCGGATCGTCGCCACCGGCTCCTCCTGTCCAAACGCGTAAATGGCCTTGCTCGAGCGCTTGGCCGTCACGCGGTAGCTCTGCACCACCGCCACGCGCCGCCCGTCCGCTTCCAGATAAATGTCCGCCGTCGTCGGCACCTTCATCCCCGTCATCTGCGCCCCTCCTTACACATTCATGTGCGCCGTCAGCAAAATGCGGTTCAGCCCCTGCGTCACCGTAAACGTAAACGCCACCACGCACGTCGTCCGGTCGTCCGCTGCCGCCGTCACCGTCAGATCTTCATATCCCTCAATGATCTCGCGCTCCACCCGCGTCTGCAATTCCAAAACCACCTGGTTGCGGATGGCCTTGCGCGTCAGCGCGTTGTTTTTCGCGCGTGCAAACTTCGCCCGCAGCACCGTCCGCAGCGCCGGGATCAGCTCGTCCAAAATCAGCATCGTCGTCAGCTCGCGATACGTCTTGTCCGCGCTGCCGCCCGTTTTCGTCCGCGTCGTCAGCGCCCGGATCACACGCACCACGCCGCCCTCGCATTCCAGGGCCGTCACGCCCGCCGCGCAAAGCGCGTCATATTCCGTGTCCGAATACGTCGCTGTCACGCCGCAAAGCCCCTGCAGCTCCAGTCCGTTCAGCGGCTCCGCCGGATCGCTCATCCCGGCCAGCTGTCCGGCCAGCGCCGCCGCGGCCATGCACCCGTCCGCAGCCGCCTCCTCGCCGGTCAAATACACCTGCGGCCCGACCAGCACC
>CAKTXB010000124.1 GCA_934630555.1 uncultured Oscillospiraceae bacterium | reverse complement strand
CACCGCCAGATTTCCGCTCTCGCCCTCCGGGGAGAGATAATGCACCAGATGCTCCGTCCGGCCATCATCCGGCACGCTGAGCAGCCACTGCTCCAGCACCACGCCGCCGCGCGCGCTCTGCGCTCCCGCCAGCGCCTGCTGTATGGCGCTCCACAGGCTGTCAGACAGCTCCGGCGTATCCTCCGCCGGCAGCGGGATCTGCGCGGCGCGCAGCCGTGCCGCGTCGTCAAACCGCCCCTCCACCAGAAACACCGGCCGCGCAGCCGCACGCAGCGCCTCCGAGGCAAGCGTCGTCACATACGGCGTATATACCGCCGTCACAACTGTGTCAAAGTGCAGCTCCTCCAGTGTCTCGTGATCCCACGTAGCGTACATCCCGTCCTGCTGCGGAATGCGCGGTGCATCCGCCATGTCGAACGACGCGCCGTAGACAATGGGATAGCGCACCAGCGTTGCATCCTCCGCCACAAAGCGCAGCGTCAGCTGCTTCATTTCCTTCGGCAGGTCTGCAAGCTGCATCATCCGGGCATAGCTGATCTGCTCCGCTTTTCCGGCATAGCTGATGCGGTCCACGCCCGCCAGCGTGTCAGACACAAAACGGTTGTTCTGATATTCATCTGTGATCTCGCCTGCGATCGCGCCGCTGTACTGGTCACATTCCGCTACATCCACCATGGACAGGCAGTTTGAAACACGGCTCCCCGAGCCCACAATGCCGCCGACGTATTTCCCGCCAGACAGCGTGCATTTTGCATAGCTGCTCTGCACCGACGACAGGGAGAGTCCGCACACGCCGCCAACGTAATCGCCCGATTCGCTCGTCACATCGCCAAAACCGCCGCAGCCGGAGATGGTGCCCAGGTCCATCCGCCCCGCCACGCTGCCCGCGCAGCTGCGTTTGGCCTCCACGGTGCCGGTATTCTTGCAATTCAGCAGCACCGCGCGCGTCTGATACGTGTACCGTGCCAGACCGCTCGTCTTGTCCGACGTCAGATCGTCCTCCGGGTCCAGATCGTACTCAATGGCCATGGAACCGACCAGACCGCCCACATTGCGGTCAGCCGAAACATGGCCGCTGTTCTCGCTCTCCTGCACCTTGCCCTCCACGGCGCTTTGCAGGCTCTGATCGGATACATCCTCAAATATATCCGAATAATCCGCATTCTGCGTGTCGTTCAAGATGTTAAAAAACAGGTTCATGACCTTATTCGCCTGATTGTTGATCTGCCGCATATCCGACAGCAGCACGGAATCCGATGTATCCAGCGTATCATTCAGCCCGCCAAGCTCCGTGCTCACGCCGCTGAGCGCCGCGTTGAGCGCATCTGCGCTGTCCGAAAAGTCTGAGCCCAGCGGCGTAAAGGTGATCGGCTCCTCGCTGCCAAGCTCCCGCGCCCACTGCGCACCGTCACGGAACGCCTGCGTCAGCGCTTCCGCCGCGCGGGTCGCCGCCGGAGCGGCATTGGCCAGGTCGCCAAAGATCGTATCGAGATAGCCGTTCAGTTCCCGGAGTGTATCCAGCGCGCCCGACAGGTCATCCATCGCATCGTGCAGCAGCCGCGCCGCAGTCGAAAATTCGCCCATCGCCTCGCGCATGTGTGCCGAGAATTCGCGTAAAACTTCCAGTGCTTCGTCCAGAAGCGCGCCAAAATCCGTGCTTGCCAGCAGTTCATTCAGGTCGCCCAGCACCGCAGCATTCGCCGTCAGCGTATCCTGCAGGGCCAGCCGCAGCGCCTCCTGCGTTTCAGCGCTCACCGATCCGGTCTGCTCGTATTCCTCCAACGCCTGCGCCGCGGCCTCGCTCAAAACCTGCGCCGCGCCGGACAGTACCTGCAGATCAGCCTGTAACTGCGTCGTGTCCGGCAGATCCGGGTCCCAGTCCGCAATGACCTGAAACGCCTCGTCCATGGCCTCCACACCGCGCTGCATGGCTTCCGCCGCCTGCTGCGTCTTATCGGCAAAGTCCTGGAGCTGCTCCAGCAGCGTATCGTTCAAACCGCCCACGTTTTGCAGCAGCCCCGGCACATCTTCCAGCTCGCGCATGGCGTCTGCCAGCTGCCCCGACGCGTCCGCCAGATCGTCCAGTACGGTACTGCCCTTGGCCACATACCGCTCCGCCAGCAGCGACACACTGTTCACCGTGTCAATATTCGTATCTGCAAAATCCTGCAGCTGATCCACCAGATCGCCCGCATGACCGCGCGCTGTGTCCGCGTAGTCCGTCACCTGCGACAGCTGCGCCGAAACATCGTCTGAAATGGTTTCCGCGTCATCCATGGTGCGGCTCAGCATGGAATGCAGCGTATTCAGTTCATCCTGCAGATCCTCCAGACTGTCGCCGGATGCCTGCAGCGTAATGTCCGGAGCCATCTGGCCAACCAGACCGCCCACGTCCTTGCGCCCCTGGATCTCGCCGCTGTTGCGGCAGTTGCTGATGTAGCCGCTCTGCCGCCCGGCAATGCCGCCCACATTATAGCCCACGTGCGGATAACCCACTGCGCCGCTGTTTTCACAGCTCTGCAGCACACCCGTCGAGTGCCCCGCAATGCCGCCCGTATCCGTCAGTGCGCCTGTTTCATTGTCCACGCTGCGGTTTTTGAGCAGATCATACACCGCACTGTCCAGATTGGCCAGTTCCTCCATATCCACCTGCTCATCTGCCACGCTCGTGTTCACTGCGGCCAGATTCGTGCAGCGCACCACGCTGCCTGCATTCTCGCCCACAATGCCGCCAGTGTGGCTTTTGCCCTGAATGACGCCCGCCACGCGGCACGCCGTGATCACACCGCCGGCCTCATTCAGGCCCGCAATACCGCCTGTCTGCTCCGTGGCGATCACCGTTCCGGCAAACACGCACGTATCAATGCGGCCATAGTTTTCAGCCACAATACC
Source organism: uncultured Oscillospiraceae bacterium (assembly GCA_934630555.1). Lineage (GTDB taxonomy): Bacteria > Bacillota > Clostridia > Oscillospirales > Oscillospiraceae > CAG-170. The sequence goes on along the minus strand of CAKTXB010000124.1, from coordinate 3,179 downwards.
GCCCACGGTGCTCTGCGTGCCGCTGGGCGTCACATTGCCCTCCACGCGCAGATTTTTGATCGTGCCGCCGCGCTCCAGCCGGCCAAACAGCGCCAGCCGGGAATCGCCCGACGTCAGTTCCAGTCCGCGGATGGTATGCCCATCACCGTCAAACGTGCCCAAAAACAGCGGCACCGATACCTCCGCGCCATCCAGATCAATGTCCTGCGTCAGCACCACCGTCAGCCCGCTGGAATATGTATCCGAGGCGCACTTTGCAGCAAACTCCGCAAAGTCCTCCGCGCTCGTGATGCGCAGCGTGCCGCTTGCCGCAAGCCCTGCCGGGCAGAGGCTCACCAGCAGCACCAGCGCCAGGATGCCCGGCAATACGCGCCGCATGATGGAATTACGCTTCATGGCTGCTTCCCTCCTCTGCCTTGTCCTCTGCCGGCGATGTCTGCACCGGCGGTTCGTCTGCCGGTGTATCCTCCGGCGATCGTTCGGTATGCTCCGGCAGCTTGGGCCGTGACAGCTGCTCCACATTGCCGGAGATCACGCGCAGATCGACCGTGCCATCCACGTTCGCGCGCATAATACCGCTGACCGTACCGTGGATCTCGCCGCTCACCAGTCCGTCCACATACACGCGGCCGCTGCCTTCCTTCCGCCGCAGCGCCGTTTTCGGCATACTGAACGACGTCCGGTCTGCCAGATCGCCGCCGATGAGCAAAATCTGCGGCAGCACAAACAGCACCAGGAACATGGACAAGATCGTGCCGCGGCCAAGGCTCTGGCCAATGCCCACGATCGTCGCTTCCGATGTCATCTGCCCGATCAGGATACCGGCCGTTGCCAAGATCGTGCCTGAGGTGAGGATCGTCGGGAAGGCAATATTCAGTGTTTCGATCATCGCCTGCCTGTGATCCATCTCCTGCTTCAGCTCCTGATAGCGGCTGGCAATGACGATGGCGTAGTCGATGTTCGCGCCCATCTGAATGGAGCTGACCACCAGATAGCTCATGAAGAACAGGCCCGAGTTCATAATGGTCGGCACGGAGAAGTTGATCCAGATACTGCCCTGAATGACCAGGATCAGCAGGATCGGCATGCCCGCCGACTTGAACGTAAACAGCAGCACCACCAGAACGATCAGAATGGACACCACGCTCACAACGGTATTGTCGCGCGAGAACGACTTTTCAAAGTCATATTCGTTCGTCGATTCGCCGCACACCAGCACCTGCCCATCGGGGTAGTATTTCTGTGCCAGATCCCGGATCGTATCCGTAAACTGATATGTTTCATCGCCGCTCACCGGCAGCGTCAGATAGACGAGCATCCGGTCATATTCCGTGCCGCACAGCTGCGCCTGCGCGCTGCGCATCTGCTTTGCCGCATCGTTCAGCGTTTTCGTCTGCTCGTCGTCCAGCGTCACAAGACCTTCATCGATCTTGTCGCAGACATACAGGAACATATCAATGAGCGGCACACGGTATGTCGCCAGATTTCCAAGTATCTGTCCATATTCTTCCTGACTGGCCGCATAGGCCGCATACACCACCTGCGCCGCCTCATAATCCAGCCCCGCCAGTTCCGCAAACTGCCGCGGCGTCAGCTTGTCGGCCAGCATGTAACCGTCCATGGCCTCCACGTTTGCAAGGCCCATGGTGTGGTCCACCTGTTCATAGCCCTCCAGATCAGACAGCAGCCGCGCCTCGGTCTCATAATCCCCCGCCGGCACGACCAACGCCACCATGTTGGACGAGCCGAAATGATCCTCCACCATGTTCTGCGCGATCTGCGTTTCGTTGAGCTTCGGTGTTTTCAGCGTGCTGTAGCCATAGGCATATGGGCAGCTGCTGGAAAAATGATACCCCAGCACGATCAGCACCGCAAATACCGCTGGCACAACATGCCGCGTGGCCCAGTCGATTTTGCCCACAAACGGAATTTTCGGCACAAAGTCCTTGTGCCGCGTTTTGTCAATGAGCGGCCCAAACAGCACCAGCAGCCCCGGCATCACCACAAACACCGACAGCAGCGCAAACACGATGGCCTTAATGAGGCAAATGCCCATATCCGGACCGATCTTAAACTGCATGAACAGCATGGCCGCCAGACCGCCCACCGTGGTCAGCGAGCTGGCCCCGATCTCCGGGATGGCTTTGCTCAGCGCCACAATGGCCGCTTCGCGCACCGGTAGCATCTGATGTTCTTCCTTAAAGCGGTTGCACAAAATGACCGCATAGTCCAAACTCAGCGCCAGCTGCAAAATGCTCGTCACGGAGTTTGACACGAACGAGATCGTGCCGAGCAGGAAGTTGCAGCCCTTGTTCAGCACCATCGCGATCACGAACGTCAGCAGCAGCACCGGCACCTCGCCATACGTCTGCGACGTCAGCAGCAGCACCGTCACCACGATCACAGCCACATAGGCCATGATGATGTTGACCTCGCGCTCGATCGTTTCCTTCTTCGCGTTGCCAAGCTCGGTAGAAACGTAAATATCGCGCCCGTCCAGCGTCTGCTTGACCTCCGCCAGCGCATCCAGGCAGCGGTCGTCCTTTTCGTCGTAGTCAAACGTCACCGAAAACAGCGCCGACGCGTCCGCGTAATGGTCCGTCGTGTCGTCAAACGACACGCTCTGCACCCCTTCCACGTCCGCCAGCTCGTCGTTCAGCGCCAGCGCGTCGTCATAGGTGATATTCGCCACCATCACGTCCGCCGTGCCATAAGTCGTGAACTGATCCTCCATCACGTCCAGGCCGCGCCGCGTTTCCGAATCTGCCGGCAGATACGTTGTCAGATCGTCCTCCACCGTGACCCAGCTGCTTGCAACGACCGAAAAAATGAGTCCAATGATGACGATCAGAAATACCAGATTGCGCTTGTCCACAATAAACGTTGACAGTTTCAGCATAAACGAAGGCTTCTGCTCTGTCTGCGCACTCATAGGCGTTCCCCCTCCATACAAATCAGGATGTTCCCGGCAATACGCCGCACGATCCACGCATACAATACCGCATTTTCATATTCCTTGCAAGAGACATCCTGGCCGAAATGCCTAAAAACAAACGCCTCCGTAATATGTACAAAACGGGCACGCTCCAGCGTGCCCGTTTGAGCGTGTCAAAAAAGTATTTTTGACACGCTCTCAAACGCGAACCGCTGTGCTGGGTTCGCGTTTGAGAAGGCTTGCG
>CAKTXB010000123.1 GCA_934630555.1 uncultured Oscillospiraceae bacterium | reverse complement strand
CGTGCGGGAACACGCCAAACAGCTTTTCCGGCAGGGGATACTTGCGAATGCCGTAGTGATAATACAGCCCCGCCTGCGCGCCCCAGCAGATGTGGAATGTCGAATACACGTGCGTCTTGCTCCACTCCATGATCCGGCACAGCTCCGGCCAGTACTCCACGTCCTCAAACGCCATTTTCTCCACCGGCGCGCCCGTGATGACCATGCCGTCAAATTTCCGGTCTCTGACCTGGTCAAACACCTTGTAAAACTGGAACAGGTGCTCGCTCGATGTATTTTTGGCCTTGTGGCTGGACGTGTGCAAAAACTCCAGCTCCACTTGCAAGGGCGTGTTGCCCAGCAGTCGCGAAAGCTGTGTTTCCGTTTCCACCTTTGTGGGCATCAGATTGAGTACAAGGATCGACAGCGGCCGGATGTCCTGCGTCACCGCGCGCGTTTCCGTCATCACAAAGATGTTCTCGCTGGCAAGCGTCCGCGCCGCCGGCAGCCCATCTGGAATTTTGATCGGCATGAGATCGTTTCCTTCCTGTTCTAAAATTGCCGCCGCGCGGCCTCAGCCCTCCAGCGCCTGCCGCAGGTCCGCAATGAGGTCGCCCGCATCCTCCAGCCCGCACGAATAGCGGACCAGATCCTCCGGCACGCCCGCGGCGATCAGCTCCTCCGCGCCCAGCTGCCGGTGCGTCGAGGAAGCCGGATGCAGGCAGCATGTGCGCGAATCGGCCACGTGCGTTTCAATGGACGCGATCTTCAGCCGCTCCATAAACGCCTCTGCCGCCGCGCGTCCGCCCTTCACGCCAAACGATACCACGCCGCAGGCACCGTTCGGCAGATATTTCTGCGCCAGGGGATAGTATCTGTCGCCCGGCAGCCCGCAGTACTGCACCCACGATACCTGCTCGTGTCCATTGAGGAACTGCGCCACCTGCAAAGCGTTGTCGCAGTGCCGCTTCATGCGCACGTGCAGGCTTTCCAGCCCCAGATTCAAATAGAACGCGCTCTGCGGCGACTGCACCGCGCCAAGGTCGCGCATCAGCTGTGCCGTGGCCTTCGTGATGTACGCGCCGCCAAGCCCAAAGCGCTCCGTGTAATTCACTCCGTGATAGCTCTCGTCCGGCGTCGTCAGCCCCGGAAACTTCTCTGCGTGCTGCGTCCAGTCAAACTTGCCGGAGTCCACAATGCACCCGCCCAGCGCCGCCGCGTGTCCATCCATATACTTCGTCGTGGAATGCACCACAATGTCCGCGCCCCATTCAAACGGGCGGCAGTTGACAGGGGTCGCGAACGTGTTGTCCACGATCAGCGGCACGCCGTGCCGGTGCGCCGCGTCCGCAAACTTCTCAATGTCCAGCACCGTCAGCGCCGGGTTCGCGATCGTTTCGCCGTACACCGCCTTTGTATTCGGCCGGAACGCCGCGTCCAGCTCCTCCGGCGTGCAGTCCGGGTCCACAAACGTAAACTCAATGCCCATCCGCTTCATCGTCACGGCAAACAGGTTGTGGCTGCCGCCATAGATCGTTGAGGAGGATACCACATGGTCGCCGCAGGAGGCAATGTTGAACACCGCGTAGAAAATAGCCGCCTGCCCCGACCCGGTCAGCATGGCCGCCGTGCCGCCCTCCAGCGCTGCGATCTTCGACGCGACCAGGTCGTTCGTCGGATTCTGCAGCCGGGAATAGAGATACCCGCTTGCCTCCAGATCGAACAGCTTTCCCATCTCGCTGCTGGACGCGTAGTTGAACGTCGTGCTCTGGATAATGGGCAGCTGCCGCGGCTCACCGTTTGCGGGCGCGTATCCGGCCTGTACGCATTTTGTACCGATCTTCGTCATAGGAAATTACCTCCCGTCGTGTTTTGCATAAAAAGAAGGCGGCTATGGATAACGCACCATAACCGCCTTCGGTTTTCTGTTTGAGAAGCCCTCAAAACGCACCAAAGACGGTCCTGCACATCATCATAACGTTCATTGCGTTCATACAGCTCCGCCGCCTTTCGTCTGCGTTTTTATTCAGTCTATCGAAAAACTTTGCACTTGTCAATGCCGCAAATGCAACGGCGTCTTGAGAAGCCACCGCGCTTTTTTTGTGCAAATCGTGGAATGGACGTGTTTTTCTCAAAGCCGCTCAGTTCTGATACCGCACCTGCAGCGCCGTTTCCATCGGATAGCAGCAAAGCGCGGCCCCGTCCAAGTCCGTGCGGTGCATATCCACGGCTGTGATCTGCGGATTTTCATACGTCGTGTAGTAATAGATCCCACGCTGCGCGTTCCAACACGATGTGTAAATGGTGATCTCATACGCCCCCGGCGTGACCTCGCAGCACCCGCGCTGCTGGTCCACGCTCCCAAGAATGTGGAAGAACTGGCTCACACTTTCCGCTTCCGAATCGCCTGAAACAGAATGCAGCCGTGTGAACGCCGCCCGCGCAAAGCGCGACATCGACGACAGATCGCCCGGCAGCCCCAGCGCGCCCATCCCGCGGCTGTACAGCGTCAGCGGCAGCGCGTCTGAGAACGTGTTCTCCGGCTGCCGCGGCGAAAGCGCGCGATAGTTGTTGAGCGCAAACAGCTGCTGCGCAAACGGCGGATTGTTCGTCAGCACGCCCGCCGGATCATCATACACGTGCAGCCCATCGGCCGTCGACTCCACCACGATCGCCCTGGACGCATCCGCCACCATCCAGTGCAGCTGCGCCGTCGGCAGCTGCGCGCTGAACGGCGTGCCGACCAGATGGACCTCTGCCAGCCGCGCCCGCGCCTGCGCCAGCGTCGCGCACGTCGAAAGCAGCCACGGAATAAACTCAAACTGCGCAATGTTCCGTTTCCCGTCCACAGGCTCCGTATACACCGCGTTGCCCACAAAATTGAGCCCCGCCATGCCCAGTCCGCACTCATTTACCGCGTCATAATACAGCGGGTACCCGTCCGCTACATGCGCCATGCCGATGATGGCATAGTGCCGCTCCAGCAAAGCCCCGTGCCGCAGGGGCAGGGGATAGCGCCGCGGCAAAATGGTGATCTGCTCTCCATACGCCCGCTCATAATCCAGCGTCCTGCCCATATAAAAGTCCTTCGTTTGATACGTTGCTGCCGTGCACATTCCGCTCACGATCCTTTCCGCCTGTTTTTCTGATTGTACGATAAACCGCCCGCAAACGCAAGCGCTCCGAAAAAACCGTCCAAAACCGGTCATGCTGCATCGACAAACCGCCTCCGCCATGCTATAATCAACAAAAAAGAAGAAAGGGGCGTATTCTATGCGCATTTTGAATTTCGGTTCGCTCAATATCGACAAGGTCTACAGCGTCGACCATTTTGTCCGCGCGGGTGAAACCATCCTCTGCAACGATATGAACATCTTCTGCGGCGGCAAGGGCCTCAACCAGTCCATCGCCCTCGCGCGCGCCGGTGCGGAGGTCTATCATGCCGGCGCCATCGGTACCGACGGCGAAATGCTCCGCGAACAGCTCCAGCAGTCCGGTGTGCACCTCGACTATCTGCGCACGCTCGATATGCCCAGCGGCCACACCGCCCTGCAGGTCCAGCCCGACGGCCAGAACTGCATCATCGTCTGCGCCGGCTCCAACGCCTGCTTCACCGAGGACTACATCGACCGCGTCCTCGCCGATTTCGGCCCGGGCGACGTCATGCTCGTTCAAAATGAGGTCAACAACGTGCCCTACATGATGCGCCAGGCCCACGCCCGCGGCCTCAAGATCGCCTTCAACGCCTCACCGATCTCAAGCGCCATGCTGTCTTATCCGCTTGAGCTTGTGGACTACTACCTCGTCAACGAGGTCGAAGGCCGCGCCATCTCCGGCTGTGACAGCACCGACTATGACGCCATCCTTGCCTCCCTGCACCAGAAATACCCGCAGGCCACCGTCATCCTCACCGTCGGCTCCGACGGCGTGCTCTACCAGCGCGGCAATGAGATTCTCCGCCACGGCATCTACCGCGTCAAGGCTGTCGATACCACCGGCGCGGGCGACACATTCTGCGGCTTCTTCCTTGCCAGCCTTGCCAAGGGCCTCGACGCGGCCCGCGCGCTCGAAATGGCCAGCCTTGCCAGCGCCATTTCCGTCAGCCACCCCGGCGCCGCTGCCAGCATCCCCACGTGGGAGGATGTTCAGGCATTTGCAAAAACGGCGCAGCTGCGTTAAAGCTGTTTCCTAAATCCGCCCGGCCCTGCATCCACCAGCGGCCGGGCCTTTGCAAAAATCAAGAGAAAAGAGTAAAACCATGAATATTCCCGCTCTGCTTCAGCAGATGCTCGTCCTGTTCGGCATCATCCTCATTGGCTATGTCACGGCCAAAGGGAACGTCCTGGACCGCGGCATGAACAAGCACCTGTCCACGCTCGTGTGTATGCTCACGAACCCGCTTCAGGTGCTGGCTTCCGTCCTCTCCGGCGAGCACCCCATGGAAAACCGTCAGGTGCTTGCCATGACCGGCGTCGCGTTTGCCATGTTCGCGGTTCTCATTGCCACCTCCTATCTCATTCCGCGCCTGCTGCGCCTGCAAAACCCATCCGACGCCGGTGTCTACCGCTATCTGTTCGTGTTCTCCAACCTCGGCTTCATGGGCTACCCGGTCGTGGAAGCGCTCTTCGGCGTGCAATACACGTTCTATGCCACCATCTTCGTCATGGTGTTCCAGCTCATCTGCTGGTCCTATGGCGTCTGCCTCATCTCCGGCCAGAAACTGAAGTTCTCGCGCGACCTTCTGCGCCGCCCCACCATCGTCACGGCGCTTCTGGCCTTCGCTCTTTATTTTGCGGACATCCGCCCACTTTATGCGCTCTGGCCGCAGGGCATGACCGTCCTCTACCGCATCACCGACAGCATCGGCGATCTCACCGCGCCGCTGGCCATGCTCATCATCGGCGCCTCGCTGGCTGAGCTCCCGCTGCGCGAGGTCTTTAACAAGTGGCGCATCTACGTGCTGGCCGCTGTCAAGCTCCTCATCCTGCCGGCCCTTGCGTGGCTGACTCTGCGCGGCGTGCTCCGGAATGAGAGCCTGCTCGGCGTCCTCGTCGTTATGCTCGCCATGCCTGCCGCCACAAACGCCACCATCATGAGCTATGCGTTCGGCGGCGATGAAAAGCTCGCCTCCACCGGCGTATTTGTCACAACGCTCCTCTCTGTCGCCACCATCCCCGTCCTTATGCACCTCTTTTTCCGCGTCCTCGCCTGAAAAGCAGCGGAGCAGCCCAGAAAAGCGGGGGGCGTTTGAACGCTTGTCAAAAGTGTTTTTTAAAAGCACAAGCGGCGCAGCTCAACCGGGCTGCGCCGCTGCGATTTTCTATGGGGGTGTATCTGAAAACGCATGATGTGACCGGCGGCGGGGGAGCTTTGCGCTGCGCAAGACATTTTTTCGCAGGAATGCTGCCATATTTCAAGAAAAAATGACGCGGCGCACCGCAAAAAGACCCGCTGTCCGGGTACAGTGGGAGCTTGGAAGAATACACCCTAGGGATCATCCATCGTAGAGATCAGAATATTATCCGTTCCATGCGCCTCAAACTCGGCAATATAATCGTCCATGCGCGAGACCAGCTCATCGTAATTGTCCTTGGAAACCGGCTGATAATCCATGTCGCGCCGCGCCAGCTCCTCGGCCAGGATCTCATAGAACACTGTGTCCTCATAGTCCACAATGGCCTCATGAATGCCGCCGTCTGAAAAGGCGTGCGAGGGAACGTCCGCGCCCTCCCATTTTTCCACCAGCGCCGGCATCCCGGCCTCGCGGCACAGGGCAAACAGCTTCGATTCCACCTGATCGTAGTCTTCAAAGCGGTCGTCGCCGCGCGTGGAGTTGAGGATCCAGTTGCCGATATAGACCATATCCAGCAAACGGCGGAACTCTTTTTTGCTCAGGTCGATCTGCATCGTATCAGCCTCCTCTCTTATATCGTATTATATACACCCCGGCAGAAAAAAGCCACTGTTAAATTCACGGTATTCTTGAAAAATGTACTTGAGTTCTTCGCGCTTTTGACATATGATATAAAGACCATTGGAATTGCGCCCCGCGCGCGGAAAAGGGGATATTCTATGAAAAAGCTCAGTGTTTGCATTCTGT
>CAKTXB010000122.1 GCA_934630555.1 uncultured Oscillospiraceae bacterium | reverse complement strand
ACGATTCCATGACCCGGCAGGAGTTCATTCTGGCGCTCATGCGCTTTTTGAGCGTGGACACCGACAGCTACGCCGCCTCCACGCTGCCGTTTGACGACAGCGCCAAGATCTCCTCGTGGGCGCAGAATGCTATGAAAGCCGCCTATGCGCTGGGCTATGTGGGCGGCTCGTCCTCCGGCGGCAAGCTGTACGCCAACCCCACGGCGTCCATCTCCCGGCAGGAGGCCATGGTCATTCTGGCCCGGACGCAGGATCTGAGCAGCACGGCCGACACGTCGGCGCTCGACGCGTTCCCCGACCGCAGCAAGGTCGCCTCGTGGGCCTCGTCCGCGCTGGCGCAGATGGTGCAGAAGGGCATCATCACCGGCTCGAATGGCCGCCTGAACCCCACCGGCAATGTAAAACGCGCCGAGGTGGCCAAAATGCTCTACGCCATCTCGGAACAGAGCTGACGCATATGCAAAATGCCCCGCTTCCAAATTGGAAGCGGGGCATTTGAGCGTGTCAAAAAAGCATTTTTTGGCACGCTCTCAAACGTGGACCGCTGCGCCGGGTCCGCGTTTGAGAAGGCAGGCGCGAACTCTGCGGGGCATTTTTACGCCTGAAGCTGTGCCAGTACAGCGCAAATATCCGGCAGCGTCCAGGTCGGCTGTACGCCGAACTTCTCACAGTCGGACTCCACACCCTCGCCGGACAAAACGAACACCGTGTCAATGCCGGCGTTTTGGCCGCAGGCAATGTCCGTGTATACCCGATCGCCGATGAGGCAGGCCTCCGCCTTTTCACAGCCAAAGCGCTCCAGCGCCAGATAGACCATCTCCGGCTGCGGCTTTCCAAGGACCTTTGGGCGGCGGCCGCAGGCTGTGTGCAGCATTTCAATGACACTGCCGCAGTCCGGTGCAAAGCCGTAGCGCGTCGGGCACACCAGGTCAGGATGCGTGGCGATGTAATCCACGTTCCGTCCAAGCAAAATACAGCAGTCCTCCAGCTTCTGATACGTCAGCTCCGTGTCATATCCCAGCAGCAGCACGGTAATATCCTCCGTCAGCGTGTCCGTCACACGCAGCCCCGCCGCGCGCAGCTGATCCTTCAGCGAACGTGTGCCGCAGACGTAATAAACCGCGTCCGTATATGTTTTTTGCAGATACGCGATCGCCGCGTCGGCGGAGGTGAGAAAATCCTCCGGCTGCGCGGCAATGCCCATGCGCGCGAGCTTTGCAATATAGGCGTCCGTACCGCGGGAGGAATTGTTCGTCAAAAACACATAGCGCCCGCCGCGCCGGCGCACCGCCTGCAAAAATTCCGCCGCACCGTCAAACAGTCGGTCGCCGAGGTAGAGCGTGCCATCCATATCGAGTAAAAAGAGCTTCTTATCTGCGAGCAAGTTCATGTCGCGCCTCCCGAACGATGATGCGTCTATGGTATCAGAAACACGCCAAAAGCGCAACCGCTGCGGATGGCGCGCGCAATTTTTGCGCACCCTATTGACAGGATGCCCCGGTCGTGCTATGATGACAACAATAAAACATATCAATTTAATGGGTTTTTAAGCCCCACAGGAAGGGATAATCCATGAAACAGACATTCACCATCACGGGCATGACGTGCTCGGCGTGCAGCGCGCGCGTCGAGCGCGTGGCCAAGGCCGTGCCGGGTGTGCGCAGCGCCGCGGTCAATCTGCTGGCCGGCCGGCTGGACGCCGACTTTGACGAAAGCGTGGCCAATGCGCAGCAGATCATCGACGCCGTGACGCACGAGGGCTACGGCGCCCAGATCGCGCAGGCCGGCGCGGCCCGGCGGCGCAATGCGGCGCAGGAAAAGGCGCTGAAAAACATGAAAACGCGGCTCATCGTGTCGCTGGTGTTTCTGGTGCTGCTCATGTACGTGTCCATGGGGCACATGATCGGTCTGCCCATGCCGCACGTGTTCCACGACGGAATGCGCGGGTTCTTCATCATGGCCGCCGCGGAATTTGTGTTCCTGCTGCCTATCCTCATCGTAAACCGCGTGTTTTTTACAAGCGGCTTTGCAAAGCTGTTCCACGGCGCGCCGAATATGGACACGCTCGTAGCCCTCGGCTCCACCGCCAGCGTGCTCTACAGCTTCTACGCCGTCCTCGCAGGCGAGAGGATGGGTCTGTATTTTGAGTCCGCCGGCATGATCCTGACGCTGGTCACGCTGGGCAAATTTCTGGAGACCCGCTCCAAGGGCAAGACCGGCGAAGCCATTGAAAAACTCATGGACCTGACGCCGAAAACGGCAGTCGTTGTGCGCGGCGGCGCGGAATTGCAGCTGCCGGTAGAGCAGGTGCAGCTGGGCGATGTGGTGCTCGTGCGCCCGGGCGGGCGCATCCCGGTCGACGGCGTGGTGCTGGAGGGCAGCTCAGCCGTAGACGAAAGCGCGCTCACAGGCGAGAGTATCCCTTCTGAAAAGCATCCCGGCAGCCGCGTGGCCGCCGCCACCATCAATAAGACCGGTTTCCTGAAATTCAGAGCCGATAAGGTCGGCGAGGATACAACGCTGGCGCAGATCATCCGGCTGGTCGAGGACGCGGGCGGCTCCAAGGCGCCCATCGCGCGGCTGGCCGACCAGATCGCAGGCGTGTTCGTGCCCGTGGTCATGGGCATTGCGCTGCTGGCGGCCATCATCTGGCTGCTTGTGGGGCAGACGTTTGAATTTGCGCTGACTACGGCGGTGTCCGTGCTCGTTATCTCGTGCCCCTGCGCGCTGGGTCTTGCCACACCGGTGGCCATCATGGTCGGCACCGGCCGCGGCGCGGAGCAGGGCGTGCTGTTTAAATCCGCCGAAAGTCTGGAGCAGCTGCACAAGGTCAGCGCCGTTGTCATGGACAAGACCGGCACGCTGACGCAGGGCAGGCCGGTCGTGACCGACATCGCCCCGAACGGCACCGATGCGCAGACGCTGCTGCGTCTGGCCGCCGGGCTGGAGCAGCCGTCCGAGCATCCGCTGGCGGACGCTGTGCTGGCCGAAGCGCAAAAGCGCGGGCTGGACATTCCGGCTGCCGAAAACTTCGCCTCCATCCCCGGCAAGGGCGTGGAGGCCGATGTAGAGGGTCGCCATCTGCTCTCCGGCAACATCGCCTTCCTGCGCGAGCGCGGTATTGCCTTCACGCCCACAGAGGAATTTGCAAAGCAGGGCAAGACCCCGCTGTACTTTGCCGCCGACGGCCGGTATCTCGGCACGATCGCCGCGCAGGATGTGGAAAAGCCCACGGCACGGCAGACCGTCGCCGAGCTGCAAAAGCGCCGCATGGACGTGGTGCTGCTCACAGGCGATAATGAAGTCACGGCAAACGTCATTGCAAAGCGCCTTGGCATCACACGCGTCATCTCCGGCGTGCTGCCGGCCGATAAGGAGGCCACCATCCGCCAGCTGCAGGCCGAGGGCCAGCGCGTGGCCATGGTCGGCGACGGCATCAACGATGCCCCGGCGCTCATGCGCGCGGACATTGGCATTGCCATCGGCGCAGGCACCGACGTCGCCATCGAATCGGCTGACGTCATCCTCATGCGCTCCGACCCGCTGGATGTGGTGCGGGCGGCAGACCTCAGCCGCGCCGTCATCCGCAATGTCAAAGAAAATCTGTTCTGGGCGTTTTTCTATAATACGCTCGGCATCCCCATCGCCGCCGGCGCGCTGCATTTTGCCGGCGTGACGCTCAGCCCCATGCTGGGCGCGGCAGCCATGAGCCTCAGCTCCGTATGCGTGGTGACAAACGCGCTGCGCCTGCGGTTCTGGAAACCCAAAGTAGAGGCCGTGCAGGAAGCTGCGCCGGCCATAAAAAAACAGGAGGACGATACCATGACGACCACCCTTTCCGTGACCGGTATGATGTGCGCGCACTGCAAGGCGCACGTAGAGCAGGCGCTTCTGTCCGTGCCCGGCGTGACCGCCGCCGAGGCTGACGTAGAGAAAAAATGCGCCGTCGTCACCGGCGACGCCGACCGCGCGGCGCTCATCGAGGCCGTGAAAAAGGCCGGCTACGACGCAAAATAACGCGCAAGCAAAACGCGGGCCGCACCCTCAAAGGGCGCGGCCCGCGCTGTTTGTGATCTTATTTCCGTCCGGTCGAGCCAAAGCCGCCGCGGTCGGTGTCAGAGAGCTTGTCGCACTCCTCAAATTCGATCGGCGGCTGCGTTTCAAAAATGCGGAACTGGCAGATGCGGTCGCCCTTTTCCAGTACCGTGTCGCGCGTTGCATAAACAGGCAGCTTCCATTCGTCGTTCGTGCCGCAATAGCTGTTGTCGATCACGCCCACAGAGTTGGCCTGCAAAATACCCCAGCGCTTAAATGTGGACGAGCGCGGCGCCGTGCGCGCCTCATACCCTTCCGGCAGCTGCATGGAAACGCCCAGCGGCACAAGCACGAACTCGCCCGCGTGCAATTCCATCGTTTCGGCGCAGTACAGGTCGATCCAGTCGCCCTTGTCGGTCATTTTCAGCCGCGGCGCGTCGGGGGAAAAATAGTGGATCTTGATTTTCGGCATAGTCCTTCTCCTTATTCCTGCGCGTCGTTCCACAGAACGACCGCGCCGGTCTGCAATGTTTTCGGCATATCAATGAGCCGCTGGTTGTCCGAGCCGCGAAAGCGCAGCGAGAGATTTTTGCGCGCCGCAATAAACGGCCCGTCCACAAGCACATCCAGCCCCTCCAGCAGCTCCTGCGTCACGCCGTCCACCCGCGGCAGGTTCTCATCGTACACATAGCCCGTAAACGCCCAGATGGTTTTTTGCGGATAGCGCGCGCGGATCTTGCGCGTAAGGTCCAGCAGCGCCGGCTGGTTGCGCGGGTCAAACGGCTCGCCGCCTAAATAGGTGATGCCCCGGATGTAGTCCGGCGTCAGCAGTGCCAGCAGCTTTTCCTCCTCCTGCGCGTCAAACGGCGCGCCATAGTTAAAATCCCACGCCTCAGCGTTAAAGCAGTCCTTGCAGTGGTGCGCGCAGCCCGATACGAACAGGCTCACGCGCACGCCCGGGCCGTTTGCAATATCCCACGGCTTGATGGCCGCATAATTCATGCCGCCACGCTCCTTTCGTTTTTTTCGGCTCTAGCGTATCACAAAACAGAGGTCGGTGCAACTGTTATTTCCGTTTTCTCCGTCGTGAAACGCAATATCTTGTGTTTCACACGTGCTTTTTGTCAATATGTGCTGAATTTTTACAATATCCCTTGACAGGCTCTCAGCTTTCCTGTATAGTAAGTTCTGCGGCCGCCACAAGATATTGTGGTCGCTATCCGTTTCTTTATGCTATATTTAGTTGTCATTTTGTAATGATTTGTTCGTACAGGGAGAGAGGAGCATATACCCATGAAGATCATCAAGCGAAACGGTTCCGAAGCCACGTTTGATCTCATGAAGATCATCGCCGCCGTGACCAAGGCCAACAATGTGGTGTCCGAAGAAGACCGTCTGACGCCCATCCAGATCCGCCGCATTGCCGAGAGCGTGGAGCTCTCGTGCCAGTCCATGAACCGCGCGCTGAGCGTGGAAGAGATCCAGGATCTCGTCGAGCACCAGATCATGGCCCACGGCGCATATGAGGTGGCAAAGAAGTACATCACCTACCGCTATACCCGCACGCTCGTGCGCAAATCCAACACGACCGACGATAAGATCCTCACGCTCATTGAGTCAAACAATGAAGAGGTCAAGCAGGAAAACTCCAACAAGAACCCCACCGTCAACTCCGTGCAGCGCGACTACATGGCGGGCGAGGTGTCCAAGGACCTGTCGCGCCGTCTGCTCCTGCCGCAGAATGTTGTCGAAGCCCACGAAGCCGGCATCATCCACTTCCACGACGCCGATTATTTTGCGCAGCATATGCACAACTGCGACCTGGTGAACCTGGAGGATATGCTGCAAAACGGCACGGTCATCTCCGGCACGCTCATCGAAAAGCCGCACAGCTTCTCCACGGCCTGCAACATCGCCACGCAGATCATCGCGCAGATCGCCTCCAACCAGTATGGCGGCCAGTCCATCTCGCTGACGCATCTTGCGCCGTTCGTCGATATCTCCCGTCAGAAGATCCGCAAGACCGTTCTCGACGAGATCCGCACCCTCGGCGCAGAGCCGGACGAGGCCGCGATCTCCAAGGTTGTGGAAGACCGGCTGCGCGAAGAAATCCGCCGCGGCGTGCAGAC
>CAKTXB010000121.1 GCA_934630555.1 uncultured Oscillospiraceae bacterium | reverse complement strand
CCGTTGAACAGGTTGCTGCCGCAAAAAGCCATTTGTACCTTTGGGTTCCCAACGCTCTCCTGCCGGATGGTCTGGCTGTTATGAAAGCGTGGGGATTTGAGTATAAGGGAAATATCATTTGGGAAAAAGTGCGGAAGGATGGTGGCCCGGATGGACGAGGAGTCGGCTTCTATTTCCGTAATGTGACCGAAATTCTCCTTTTCGGGGTCAGGGGTGACAATTTTAGGACGCTGGCTCCAGCCCGTTCGCAGGTCAATCTCATTCGGACGCAAAAGCGTGAACACTCACGGAAGCCTGACGAGATTATCCCGATTATTGAAAGCTGCTCTCCGGGACCGTTCCTTGAGCTATTTGCTCGTGGTGACCGTGAAGGCTGGGATATGTGGGGAAACCAAGCGACCGCAGATTACGAGCCTACGTGGAGCACTTACAAAAATCATACCACGCAACTAGCACGCACAGATTGAAGCAAAGAAAGAGCTGGATGAACTGCGCGAAAGCAGTGCACCCAGCTCTTTCTAATTTTCAAGTGAAATTATATGATGATTTTAGAGCAGTAAATGAAGCAAGGGCGAAGCAAATACGCATAAAAAGGCGTTGCATATTTTCATTACATATGGTATACTATGTGTGGAAGTTTGGAGGTGATTATATGACGATGCTCGAAGGATTCAAGCCCTTCAATTTTAGTGAAGGCGTTCCGTATGTGTCGATCACAAATAACGGCATGACTTTCAACAAATCCGTTGTAATGAAGTTAGACTATCCGGAGCAAGTTGTCCTGCTGATCGACAATGAAACTCGGCGGATTGCAATTCAAGTTTGCACGCCTGATACGCCAAACGCCGCCTCTTTTTACAAAGAGAAAAAAAACAATGTGATCTCCGTCCGTTGGAATGGTCGTGACCTTTTGAATACTATCCAGGCCATGATGGGATGGGATTTATCAAAAGGTGGGTTCCGTATTGAAGGAACACTTTTGAAAGCGGATCATGCCATGCTGTTTGATCTCAATGCAGCAACAGAACTCAATTAGCTGGTTGTCTATCTGCCTCAAGG
The DNA here is from genome assembly GCA_934630555.1 of uncultured Oscillospiraceae bacterium. Taxonomy (GTDB): domain Bacteria; phylum Bacillota; class Clostridia; order Oscillospirales; family Oscillospiraceae; genus CAG-170. Next base: position 5,192 of record CAKTXB010000121.1, on the reverse strand, counting down.
CAGAATGACATAAAGAAAAGGCCTATCTGAGTTGCCGCTCAGATAAGCCCTTGCTTGAAAAGTAAGCTCGGTCAAACCGCCTATACTTTCCTCGTACATTATAAGTATAACGATCGAGGCTTCCTTTTGCAAGCGGATCCGGAATTTGCCCGGAAAAAATCTTGCTTGAGGAGGTGTTGTGCCTATGAGTAGTTCTCGTAACGAATCTGTAGAGTACATCTACACTGCGTTCATTACGCTCAAGAATGGCAAGCGTATCTACGCAAGTCAGTACGGACTGAAGGCGTTCTGCATTCCTGTAAAACGCAGTAAGTAACTGCAACCTTAGCAAAGGATGTTGGCGGTTTCATCCTTTCATTTTTTGAAAGGACGATGAATTATGTCAAAAGGTAAAAATCAGCATGTCTCTCCCCACCCCTATGGAGGTTGGCAAGTCAAAGGAGAAGGAAATGTACGTGCTACCGCTCGTACGCAAACCCAAGCGGAAGCTATTCAAATTGCTCGTGGTATCTCCCGGAATCAAGAATCAGAGTTGGTTATTCATAGGATGAATGGCCAAATTCGAGATAAGGATTCGCATGGACACGATCCATTCCCACCCAAAGGTTGATTCGTATCTGTAACACAGCCACCGGATACTATCCACGAAAAACCGGAATAGATTGCTATCGGCGGCGATACCCATATGATAACAAACCATCGTATGGGGCCGAAAATATGGAGAATACAAAGAATCAAAATACCGGGTATCACAGAATTTAAACGAAAACCGTTAGATTACAAGGCCCGGCAAAGAGTGGGAATGATCGCATCCCAGAAAAAGTCCAGTAATACCAAGGCTTTTTCGCCCTGATTAGATAATGTATCGTGACTTCACCAAAGGCAGCATTTTAAAAGCGCTGCTTCTCTTTGCCCTGCCCATGATCGCGGGCAACCTGCTCCAGCAGCTCTACAACATCGCCGACACACTCATCGTGGGCCGCGTACTCGGTAAAAACGCGCTGGCCGCCGTAGGCTCCGCCTACACGCTCATGACGTTCCTCACGTCCATTTTCCTCGGCCTGTCACTCGGTGCGGGCGCGCTGTTTTCCATCTGCCTCGGCCGCCATGACCGTGACGCGCTCCGCCGCGCCGTGGCGCACGCGTTTGTGCTCATCGGCCTTGTCACGCTCGTGCTGAACGCTGCTGTGTTCGCCTTCTGTGACCCCATCCTGCGCTTTTTGCAGGTGCCATCGGAGTTGTATGACGATATGCGCAGCTACCTGCAGATCATCTTTCTTGGCCTCATCGCTACATTTTTCTATAACTTCTTCGCATGCCTGCTGCGTGCGGCGGGCAATTCCGCCGCTCCCCTCTGGTTCCTTGCTGCGGCAGCGCTTTTAAACATCGGGCTGGATCTGCTGTTCGTGGCCGTGCTGCACCGCGGCGTGGCCGGCGCGGCAGAGGCCACCATCCTGGCACAGTATGTGTCCGGTCTCGGCCTTGCCCTCTACACGCTGGCCCGCTGCCGTGACCTCCTGCCGCAAAAGCGGCACTGGCACTATGACCGCCAGACGCTCCGCGACCTGTTTGACCTGTCGCTGCTCACATGCGCGCAGCAGTCGGCCATGAACTTTGGTATCCTGCTCATCCAGCGCCTCGTCGATTCATTCGGTGCCGTCACCATGGCTGCATTCGCCGCTGCCGTCAAGATCGATTCGTTCGTCTATCTGCCCGTGCAGGACTTCGGCAACGCCTTTTCCACATTCGCCGCCCAAAATTACGGTGCCAGGCAGCCGCAGCGTCTGCGGCGGGGCCTGCGGCAGGCGACTTTGCTCAGCGCAGGCTTTTCATGCGTCGTGGCGCTGTTCGTCGTCGTGTTTGCCCGCCCGCTCATGGGCATTTTTGTCCGGCCAGAGGAAACGGCCGTTCTCGCCGCCGGCGTGCGTTATCTGCGCATTGAAGGCGCGTGCTACGCCGGCATCGGCTGCCTGTTCTTGCTCTATGGCTTCTACCGCGCCGTGCAAAAGCCCGGCATGTCCGTTGTGCTCACCGTCATCTCCCTCGGCATGCGCGTTGCGCTGGCCTATGCCCTCGCTCCCACGCTCGGTGCGGTCGGCATCTGGCTTGCCATTCCCATCGGTTGGCTGCTTGCCGACCTGACCGGCTACGGCTACTATTGGAAGTACCGCCGCCAGCTGCTTCCCTGAAAAAAAGCATCCCCGACGCCTGCATGCTGCAAGCGCCGGGGATGCTTCATTTTATTCCGCCAGCAAGATCCGGTCATTGTCCAGCGTCTTGCCCGCCGCGCGGAAGCGCGCCACCAGGTCGTCCACCGTCATGCCCGCGCGCTCTGACCCGGCCACGTCCAGCACAATGCCGCCGTCCGCCATCATGAGCGTCCGGTTGCCAAGCTCCAGCGCCTGCGTCATGTTGTGCGTCACCATCAGGCACGTAATGCCATGCTCCCGCACGGCGCGCCGTGTCAGCCGCAGCACTTTCTCCGCCGCGCCGGGGTCCAGCGCAGCCGTGTGCTCGTCCAGCAGCAGCAGCTTTGGCGGCACCAGCGTCGCCATCAGCAGTGTCAGCGCCTGCCGCTGACCGCCCGACAGCAGCCCTACCGGCTGCCTCATCCGGTCCTCCAGCCCCATGTCCAAAAGCGCCAGCTGTTCGCGGAACAGTGCGTGCTCCTTGCGCGTGATACGGCTGAACGGGTTGCCGTGCGATGCGCGCAGATACGCCAGCGCCAGATTTTCCTCAATGGTCATATGCGGCGCCGTGCCGCGCAGCGGGTCCTGAAACAGCCGCCCGATCACACGGCTGCGCGTGTGCTCCGGCATAAACGTGATGTCCTGCCCATCCAGCTGCACACGGCCCGCGTCCACAAAAAAGCTGCCTGCAATGGCGTTGAACAGCGTCGATTTTCCCGCGCCGTTCGACCCCACGATCGTCACAAACTCGCCTGCGTCCAAATGCAGGCTCAAATCGCACAGCGCTCTGCGCGCGTTCCCCGTACCGGGGTGAAAGGTCTTGGAAATGTTCTCGATCTCCAGCATCTCAATTTCCTCCCTTCCCCGCGCGCGCCTTGCGCGACTGCAAGGCCGCCCATTTTTGAATGGTCGGCGCGGCAATGGCCAGCGCCACAATAATGGCCGTCAGCAGCTTCAGGCACTCTACCGGCACGATCTTTGTGAAAAACACCACGGCATACAAAAACCGATAGATCACCGACCCAACGATGGCTGCGATCACGCCCTTCGTCACCGTCCGCCGCCCCAGCACCGTTTCGCCGATGATGAGGCACGCCAGCCCAATGACCACAATGCCCGTGCCGGAGTTGATGTCCACGGTTTTCTGATACTGCCCCACCATCGCGCCCGAAAGCGCCGTCATGGCGTTCGCCAGACACAGGCCCACCGTCGTCGTAAACGCCGGGTTCAGCGACGATGCGCGCACCATATCCGGGTTGTCGCCCGTGGCGCGGATGGAAAGCCCCAGCCGCGTGCGCAAAAACAGCAGCAGCAGCACAGCGACGACACCCGTCGCCAGCGCCGCCAGCAGCAGCTCATACCAGTCGCCGCCAATGCCCGCGTCGCGCAGCTTCGTAAACACCGTATCTACGCCGAGCAAACTCGCGTTCGACTTCCAGCCCATGGCCATCAAATTCACGGTATACAGCCCTGTGTTCGTCACAATGCCCGCCAGAATGGACGGCACGCCCAGCTTCGTCTGCAAAAACGCCGTCACAAAGCCCGCGCACGCGCCCGCCAGCATGGCGCACACCAGCGCCAGCAGCGGATGGCCCGCCGCCGTCAGCGTCACCGACACGGCCGCGCCCAATACAAAACAGCCGTCTGTCGTCAGGTCGGCCACATCCAGAATACGATAGCTCAAAAACAGCGCCATGGCCACCAGCGCATATAAAAAGCCCAGCTCCAGCGCCGTTTGGGTGATCGTCAGCATCGCAGTTTCTCCTTCTCATAAAGCGCGCCGCAGCCCCCGGCCAAGCCGGGGGCGCGGGGCATATTTTTTTGGGAATGCAGGTCCGGCTTATTCCTTCGTCGTGCCGACCTCGACCAGCTCGCCCATGTCGGCGAACACAGCCGGATCGATGCCAAGCGTCTGGGCCGTTTCGCTGTTCACGGTGATGATGCCGCCGTCCATCAGGTAGTAGTCCTCCATGCCGTCCATGCCGTCCGTCATGGCCTGATAGGCCAGATCCGCCGTCCGTGAGCCAAGGCTCGTGTAGTTCACGCCGCAGGTGGCAAACGCGCCGTTGCGCACAAAGGAGTCTGCACCCGTGTAGTGCGGGATCCCAGCCTTGGCCAGGTCCTCATAAATAGCCAGCTCCGCCGCCATGATCACATTGTCCGTCGGAGTAAAGACGGCATCCACACCCTCGGCGATCAGCGCCGATGCGGCGGCGACCACTTCATCGTTCGTATTGGCCGTCTGCTCGGTATAGGCAATGCCCTTTTCCTCCAGATATGCCTTCGCGTCTGCGATCGGCGTGGCTGAGTTCGGCTCCGACAGGGAGTACAGCAGGCCGACCTTTTCCGTTTCCGGGTCCTGCTTGAGCATCATGTCCAGAATGAACGTCGTGTTCAGCGCGTCGCTCGTGCCGGTCACATAGTCAATGCCCGTCACCTTGGCCGTTTCCGGGTCGGAGATGGCCGCGTACACGACCGGCGTCTTGCTGTCCTCAGCCGACAGTGCCGCGATCTGCGCCGCCGTTGTGGCAATGGGGATGATCGCATCCACGCCATCAGCGATCGCCTGATCGGACAGCTGCTTGAGAATGCTCTGGTCGCCCTGGCCAGAGGTCACAGTGTATTCGATCGTCACGCCGTCCTGCGCCGCGATCTCATCCAGCCGCGCCGTAATGGCATTTGCGATCTCATCCAGCGACGCATGGTCCAGCTGCTTGATGACCGCTACCTTGTAGCTGGTCTGTTCGGTCGTTTCCGCAGCATCCGCCGCCGTATCCGCGGCAGGCGTTTGCTGCGTCTGGCTCTGTGCCGGCGTTTTGGCGTCTGCTGCCGGAGTGGAAGCATTGTTGGCACAGGCCGCGCAGCCCAGCAGCATCACAGCCGCCAGCGCACCGGCAAAGAATTTCTTCATCATGGTTCTGGTTTTCATTTTGGTTTCCTCCAAGATTATAGTATTTCGGGTGGCAGATGCCCCAACCGGCTGTGCCGTGGCCGCCGGGTATA
>CAKTXB010000120.1 GCA_934630555.1 uncultured Oscillospiraceae bacterium | reverse complement strand
TTGTGTGGTCGGCAAACCACTTCTAATCTAACAGGGAGCTTTTTTCTTGTCTACGCCACTCCTCGCTGGAAGCTATTTTTTTACCCCCGGCATAGCCGGGGGGTTGTCTTTGGTACAACCAACGCAAGGGGCACGGGGCAACGCCCCGCACCCCAATGCAAAGCCTCCGGCTTTGCAAAAATTTATTCCACCGTCACACTCTTTGCCAGATTCCGCGGCTTATCAATGTCGCACCCGCGCTGCAGCGCCATATAATACGCAAACAGCTGCAGCGGCACAACGCCCAGCGACGGCAGGAACATATCCTCCGTTTCCGGGATGGTCAAGATCGCGTCCGCGTTCTTTTCCATCTCTGCGCGGTGGCGCTCCGTCGTCAGCGCCAGCACCTGCGCGCCGCGCGCCTTGACCTCCACCACATTGCTCATGGCCTTGTCAAACAGCGGTGAATATGTGCTCAGCGCCACCACCAGCGTGCCCTGCTCGATCAGGGAGATCGTGCCGTGCTTCAGTTCGCCCGAGGCATACGCCTCCGAGTGGATGTACGAGATCTCCTTCAGCTTCAGCGAGCCCTCCAGCCCCAGTGCATAGTCCAGATTGCGCCCAATGAAGAAGATCGAGTCATGATTAAAATACCGGCTCGCAAAGTGCTGGATATTCTGGCAGCTTCCAAGGATCGTTTCCATCTTCTCCGGCAGCCGCTCGATCTCCGCCACCAGCGCCGCATAGCGCTCCGGCGCAATGCGCCCCAGCGTTTTTGCAAACGCCAGCGCGATCATATCCAGTAAGATCAGTTGCGTGGAATAGGCTTTTGTCGTCGCCACGGCGATCTCCGGCCCGGCCCACGTATACAGCACATCGTCCGACTCGCGCGCAATGGAGCTGCCTACCACGTTCACGATGGACAAGACCCGCGCCCCGCGCGCCTTGGCCTCGCGCAGCGCCGCCATGGTGTCCAGCGTTTCACCTGACTGGCTGATGACGATCACCAGTGTTTTCTCGCTCACCAGCGGGTCGCAGTACCGGAACTCCGACGCCAGCACCACCTCCACCGGGATGCGCGCCAGCTTTTCTATGTTATACTTGCCGATCATGCCCACATGATACGATGAGCCGCACGCCAGAATGCAGATGCGCCCAAAGCCCTCCAGTTCCTCCCGCGTCAGCTTCAAATCGTCCAGCACGATCTGGCCGTCCTTCAGCCGCGGATGGATGGTACGCCGAATGGCCTCCGGCTCTTCCATGATCTCCTTGAGCATAAAGTGCGGATAGCCGCCCTTTTCCGCCGCCGAGATCTCCCAGTCCACATAGTGATGCGGCTTTTCGATCTCCTGCTCCATGGCGTTGAATACATGGACCTCATCCTTTGTGAGCACGGCCACCTCGCCGTCCTCCATATACGCCACGTCGCGCGTGTGCTTCACCAGCGCCGTCACGTCCGAGGCAATGAAATTGCACCCCTTGCCAAAGCCCAGCAGCAGCGGCGCGTCCTTGCGCGCGGCATAAATGCGGTCTGGCTCGTCGGCGCACACAATGCCCAGCGCATACGCGCCCTCAATGCGGTGCAGCACCATATACAGCGCGTCAAACACATTGCCCGTTTCGCCGTAATACAGCTCCAAAAGCTGCACCACGACTTCACTGTCCGTGTCCGAGGCAAACTGCACGCCCTTTGCCTGCAAAAACTGCCGCAGCTCCAGATAGTTCTCAATGATCCCGTTGTGCACCAGCGCAATGCGCCCGTTCTGGCTCATGTGCGGGTGCGAGTTCTGGTCGTTTGGCTCGCCGTGCGTGGCCCAGCGCGTGTGGCCAATGCCAAGCGTACCGGGCAGCAGCGCGCCGTTCCCGGTCTTTTCGATCAGATTCTGGAGCCGGCCCTTGCATTTGGCCAGCGCCAACACACCGTCATGGCAAACGCACACGCCGGCCGAATCGTACCCGCGATACTCCAGCCGCGACAGCCCCTCCAGCAAAATGGGAGCCGCCTGCTCTTTTCCAACGTATCCTACGATACCACACATATAAAATTGTCCTCCTGAAATCATTCAGGCAAACACGCAGACCGTTTGTCCGTTCCCATTCACAGCCCGTTTGTTCCGCGGTCACCCCCGGACTTTGTAAGCTGCGTCACGCGCATGGGCGCGCGAAAGTGCATCCGCCGATCCATTCGATCACACTTTTCCTCGTCATCCTGCCCCAAGCGGCAGGAACACGGCGCTTCTGGCGGTAACTCCGCAACCTCCTTTCCTTTCTGCGTCACGCCCATTATATGCGATTTTCTCCCAAAAATCTATAGATATTTTGTAAATGCCAAAACGGCACAGCTTTCTGCACGGCTTTGCCTCTCTAAGTTCGCATCCGGCCGCAGCACAAAACCATAAACAGCAAAAGGCGCGGCCATTCGGCCGCGCCTTACAGTCTGTCAAAAAAGCCGCGCAGAGTTCGCGCCCGCAGGCGCGAAAAAAGTCTGGATCATGTTCGGCGGCGGCGTGTACGTCGCCGAAAATACTTTCCGTCATGCAAGCGTGGGATCTGTGCGCTGTAAGCGCACAGATGCTGCGCGCAGCATGGCGCAAGCCTTTTCAAACGCGGACCCAGCGCAGCGGTCCGCGTTTGAGAGCGTGTCAAAAATACTTTTTTGACACGCTCAAAGGCGCGGCCATTCGGCCGCGCCTTAAAATAGCTTCATCTGACGCTCTGCCAGCGCCCGGATGGATTCCAGCCGCCGCACCGCCTGCGCGCCGCGCGCGCAAAGTGCCGTCACGCCGGAGCTCCCGTCGTCGTTCACAAACACCGGCGACCAGCCCGCACGCAGATTGTCCACCGTGCCGTGCCACGTGCCGCCCGTGCCGTTGGCACATTGCGCTACCAGCACCTTCTCCCCCATGGCATGGATGAGATGGTTCCGGCTCATGGCCCGAGGCGTGGAAAACGGCAGCGCACAGCCGCCCTCGCTCACATACAGCACACCGCGCGCCGGTGTGCAGTCCAGCAGCCGCCCCGCCGTAAACACGATCACGTTCCCGCCGGCCCGCACACACGCCGCCTGCGCCGTCTGGTCCGCGCCGTTCGCCCCGCCGGAAGCCAGCACATAGCCCTCCTCCGCCGCAAGCCGCCCCGCCGTTTCGGCAAAACGCCGCCCGGGGGCTTCCAACGCGCGTGAGCCGACCACAGACACACACGGCCTTTGCAGCAGCGCTTGATCGCCCAGCGTAAACAGCACCGGCGGCGCGTTCATGCCCAGCTTTTCCGAGATCATCGGCGGATACGCCGCGCTGATGCGCGTCACCGCGCAAAAGCCGCGCTTTTGCATCGCGTCCAAATACCCCTCCAGCTGCCGCTCCCGGTGTAAAAGCCCCGCGATGCGCGCCGCGCCCTCCGCGCTGTAGCCAAGCGCCTGCACATCCCGCGCCGTCAGCTGCGTCAGCGGATCATCCGGCCGGTCTGTCTGCGCGTGCGCGCGCACCGACAGCGTGCGGAACTGCGCCATGGTCAGTACCGGCGCGTCCGGGTCGCCCAACGGGCAGCACAGCAGCAGAATGCCGCGCTCCGCCGCCGTCAACGGAAGCGTCTGCGGCCACGCGCCGGCGCGGCGGGCTTTTTCGGCTCCTCCGCCACCAGCGTGCCGTCGTCCAGAAATTTCACCTTCTGCACCTGATAGTGCGAATATTTTGCGATCTCATCCAGCTTCGCCTGCTCCGGGAACGTACCGATCACCGAAATGGCAATGCCCTTCTTCTTGGCCCGCCCCGTCCGGCCAATGCGGTGGATGTAATACTCGTTTTCCTCCGGCACATCGTAGTTGATGACCATATCCACATCGTCCACGTCAATGCCGCGTGAAGCAACATCTGTTGCAATGAGCACCGCCAGCTTGCCGTCCTTAAATGTGCGCATCGTCTTTTCGCGCGTCGCCTGCCGAATATCGCCATGCAGGCAATCGGCGTCCACGCCCGCGCGGCGCAGATCGTCGCTCAGCCGCTGGCACATCGCCTTTGTGTTGCAGAAGATGATGCACCGCGCCGGCTGCATCGTCCGCAGCAGCTTCAGCACGATGCCCACCTTTTCCAGCGGCGGCACAGTGATGGAATACTGGTCAATATCCGGCCGGTTTTCCTGATCGGCGGGCACGGTAATCTCCACCTCGTCGCGCTGATACATCCACGACACCGTCATGACCTCCTGCGAGATCGTAGCGGAAAACAGCCCCAGATTCCTGCGGTTCTTGACCTTTTCAATGATGTTCGTCACATCGTCAAAGAAGCCCATGTCCAGCATCCGGTCGGCCTCGTCCAGAATGACGGTCTTGATCTTGTCCAGCCGCAGCGTCTTGCGCTTATAGTGATCCATCAGCCGCCCGGGCGTTGCCACCACGATCTGCGGGAACTTCTGCAGCTGCTTGATCTGTGTTTCGAGCTTCGCCCCGCCGTATACCACCGCCACGCGAATGTCCTTATAAAACTTCAAAAGTCCGCGCAGCTCGTCGCCGATCTGAATGGCCAGCTCCCGCGTCGGTGCCAGGATCAGCCCCTGCAAGTCCTGCGAGGCCGCGTCAATATGCTCGATCATCGGAATGCCAAACGCAAACGTTTTGCCCGTGCCTGTCGGCGCCTTCGCGATCACGTCCTTCCACGCCAGCAGCGGCCCAATGGCCTCCGCCTGGATCCGTGTAGGATACCCGTATCCCTTCTGCTCCAAAGCCTGCAAGATCTGCGGTGACAGGCCGAGCTCCTGAAATGTCACATTCTGCTCCATACTTGTTCGTTCCTTCTATACTTCCTGCGTCAAAGTATCGGCTTCGGCGCTGCATTTACATAGTCTACATACTGATACCGCACGCCATTCTCTTCCTCTGCGTCATAGACCCGCTCCACGCGCCAGTTTTCCAGCGCGTCCAGATTCGGAAAAAAGCGGTCGGCCCGCACCTGCACATCCGTTTTCGTCACCCGCGCGCGCGTGCAGTACGCCAGCAGCTGCGCATATACGCTTGCCCCGCCAATAACGCACACATCGTCCAGATCTTTCCCGCGCAGCAGTCCGAACAGCTCCGGCAGTCCATGCGCCACCAGCGCGCCCTCCGCCGCAAACGCCGCGTTGTGCGTCAGCACGATATTCTCCCGGTTTTTTAGCGGCCGCCCGCCCGGAAACGTCGCCAGCGTCCGCCGGCCCAAGATCACGGTCTTTCCCGTCGTCAGCGCGCGAAAGCGCCTGAGATCCGCCGAAATGGATACCAGCAGCTGGTCCTCAAATCCAATGCCCCAGTCGTGCGTAACATTTACGATCACTTCCATGCCGCCGCCTCAAATCGCCACCGGAATGGGGTCTGAAAAGTCCGCGTACTGATAGTTCTTCATCTGGAAGCTGTCCACCGTAAAGTCATAGAAATTCGTGACCGACTTGTCCATCACAAACTCCGGCGCGGCGAACTGCGGGTTTTTCAGCATCTTCTCCACCAGCGGCACGTGCCGGTCATAAATATGGCAGTCGGCGATCACGTGTACCAGTTCCCCGGCTTCCAGCCCCGAGACCTGCGCCATCATGTGCACCAGCACCGCATACTGCACCACGTTCCAGTTGTTTGCCGTCAGCATATCCTGACTGCGCTGGTTGAGGATGGCGTTGAGCGTATTGCCGCTCACATTGAACGTCATGGAATACGCGCACGGCGCCAGCCCCATCTCATGCAGGTCATGATGGTTATAAATATTCGTCAGGATCCGACGCGATGTCGGGTTGTTCTTGAGATCATACAGCACCCGGTCCACCTGATCAAATTCACCCTCCGGGTAGATGTGCTTCACACCCAGCTGATAGCCATACGCCTTGCCGATCGTGCCGTCCGCACCGGCCCAGCTGTCCCAGATATGACTGCCCAGCTCCGAAATTCTATTGGACTTCTTCTGCCAGATCCACAAAAGCTCCTGAATGCAGGACTTGTAATACGTCCTGCGCAGTGTCATAATGGGAAACTCCTCCCGCAGGTCATAGCGGTTCACCACGCAGAACTGCTTGATGGTGTGCGCCGGCGTGCCGTCTGCCCAGTGCGGACGTACCGGGCGGTCGGTATCCCACACGCCGTGGTCCAAGATCTGTCTGCACGTCTGGATATAAAGTTCGTCTGCCTGACTCATCGCCAAATCTCCCCTTTTACAAATATTGTGTCCAGTATACCATATCCCGCCCAGGTTTGATAGTCCTTTGCAAAAAATATCCCCATCCGGCATTCCGGATGGGGATATGGAGCGTGTCAAAAAAGTATTTTTGACACGCTTTCAAACGCGAACCGCTGCGCTGGGTTCGCGTTTGAGAAGGCTTGC
>CAKTXB010000119.1 GCA_934630555.1 uncultured Oscillospiraceae bacterium | reverse complement strand
GGCGGCCTCGACGTGCTGCTCAAGGCCGAGCGCGGCGAGATCGACCCGCTCACCATCACCGCCGACCAGTACGACCTTGTCTGCAACGGCGTGGAGCTCAGCTCCGGCGCAGTCCGGAACCATGACCCCGAGATCATGATAAAGGCTTTCGAGCTTGTCCGCCTGGGCGAGGACGATGTGAAAAGCAAGTTCCCGGCCATGTATAACGCCTTCACCTACGGCGCACCGCCCCATGCCGGCATCGCCCCGGGTGTGGACCGCATGGTCATGCTCCTGGCCGGTGAGGATTCCATCCGTGAGATCATCCCGTTCCCGATGAACAAGAATGCGCAGGATATTCTCATGGGCGCGCCCAGTGCGGTCACCCAAAAGCAGTTGGATGAGCTGCATATTGCCGTGACGGCACACGAAGAATGATTCTATGAAAAGCGGCACAGCCCAAAAGCTGTGCCGCTTTTTACTGGCCGCACCTGCGGTGCGAAGTCACCGTTCTTTCCTCAGTGTTTGCAACACTGCTCCTGTGCCTCCGGCGGCTGACTTTTTTCTGCCTTGCCAGAAAAAAGTCAGCAAAAAAGAGGCGCTTTAGGACGCGTGGACTTCTACCGCAGTACCACTACTGAAGCCCCCAAATTTGTAACTAGTTGCAAACGAACGTCCTCTCCTGCAAGGAACTACGTCTGCCCTGCTCGCCAGAGCGACTCCCCAAATTTGCCACTCGCTGCCTCAGAAGCAGTGCCAACAATCCCCACTACCTCAAAAACCAAGAACTCTTTCCCGTTTTCGCCGAAACTGCCCTACCTAAGAACCAACTCCCAAGCAAATACGGGCAACAGGGCAGCGCCTTGCCCCGCCGTAACACGAAACAGATACAGCTCGCGCCTTCGGCGCACTCGCACGGCACTGCCCCCACGCTCCCCCGGGGGATTAATCCAAAAAAGGGGGGCGCGCACGCCCCCTTTATTGGCCGTCGGGGGATCGTCAAGGGGGCCCATCGGAAGGCCCCCTTGACCGCCTTTCTTTACACCGCCGGCGGCGCTTTCTTTCCCCGCGGGAAAGAAAGGGGGGCCGAGCCGCCCCCCCATTGCAGGCACTGCAATCTAAACCGTACAACCCAAAGGGTTGCAAAACCCAAAACCACAGGGTACCGGGGCGAAGCCCCGCAAAATCCCCGCATGACCTGTAAGGTCGTGACAACCAAGGACCCCGGGGCGAAGCCCCGTAAACCCCGTGCAACCCGAAGGGCTGCAAAAACCAAGGGGCCCCGGGGCGAAGCCCCGTGACCCCCGCTTGTGCCCCGCCGGGGCGCAAAAAAGCGCGCCTTTCGGCGCGCTCTCTCTTTACATAAGCGGTGAAAATATCCGCAGCAGGCTTCTTCCAAGCTTTTGGTACCAATGCACATGGCGGCAGCGCTGATAGGTGATCTCCCGGCACTCGGCAAATGTGGCGCGGAAGTCTGCGCTCACCTGCAAAACTGCCGGGTCATCATACAGATGCACTGCGTCCTCAAAGTGCAGATACAAACTGCGGAAGTCCATATTGACCGTACCCACCACGGCGCTCTTGTCGTCCGCCATGCACACCTTGGAGTGGATAAACCCGGGCCGGTACTCAAAAATACGCACGCCCGCTTCGGTCAGCACCTCATAATTTGCCCGCGTCACCGCATGCACATACCATTTGTCCGGCACGCCCGGCGTGATGATGCGCACATCTACGCCAGACTTGGCCGCAATGCACAGCGCATTCGTCATCTGATCGTCCAAAATGAGATACGGCGTCATGATCCACACATGGTCGTGCGCGCTTTGGATCAGGCTCTGGAAAATCGTCGCGCCCACGTCCTCATAATCCAGCGGGTTGTCTGCAAACGGCTGGATGTACCCGCACCCCGCCGGAACATCCTGCTCCAGCGGCAAAAACGCCTCCAGCTCCTCCTCCGATTTGTCCACGCTGTCCCACATGGTAAGAAACATCACCGTCATCGACCATGCAGCTGACCCCTGCACCAAAATGCCGCAGTCTTTCCAGTGTCCGTGCGGCGATGTTTTGTTGATGTACTCATCCGCCAGGTTCACACCGCCTGTAAACGCCGTTTTGCCGTCTATGATCAGCAGCTTGCGGTGATCGCGGTTATTGAGCCGCCCGGCCGCCACCGGCACAAACGGATTGAACGCGTGCGCCCGGATACCCAGCTGCCGCAGCTGACGGCAATAATTTCCCGGCAGGCGCGTGATGCAGCCGAAGTCATCGTAAAGCACCCGCACATCCACGCCCCGGCTGGCCTTGCGCACCAGGATCTCCAGGATCGTATCCCACATTTCGCCGCGCGCGATGATGAAATATTCCAAAAAGATATAGTGCTCCGCCTTTTCCAGTTCCTCCAGCATCCGGGCAAAGCACGGCTCGCCGCTGGGAAAATATGCCGCGCGCGAATCGTGATACACCGGGTATCCCGCCGCCTGCAGCAAATACCGCGCGTGATTGTGCGCCGCCGCATCGTCCGTCGCCAGCATCCGCATGGCTTCCTGGTCCTGCGGCAGCGCCAGCCGCGTGCGCGGCAGAATGTCGCCCATCCTGCGCCACTCGCGGCGGGAGGTTTTGTTGCCGCCAAACAGCAGATAGATCGTGATCCCCGCCACCGGGAACGCCAGGATCAGCACGATCCATGCGATCTTATACGCCGGGTTGCCCCGGCCGGAGGAAATGATATAGATGACGGCCGCCCACGACAGCACCGACAGGGCAATGTCCATCCAATAGCGGTATTCCTTCAGCCAGATAACGCCGGCCAGAATGACGCCCACCTGCAATAAAATAGCCAGTGAGACCATCACCACACGCTGAAATACCAGCTTTGGCAAATTGCGCATCCGCACCGCCTCCTTTCGCCGCTTTTCCTGTATTCAATTATACACGCTCCGCGCGCGCGTTACAAGTGCAGAAACTTTTGTTCTAAAAATTTTGTTGTAACCAGCCGCAATATCTGGTATAATAATACGAACGGTCCACAGCGGCCAGAACATCAAAGCAAAGCAGGAGATGCAGTCATGCAGGATACCATCCACATTCAGGGTGCGCGCGTCAACAACCTCAAAAATATCACGCTCGATATTCCGCGTGACAAGCTCGTCGTGCTCACGGGCCTTTCCGGCTCCGGAAAATCGTCGCTCGCATTCGACACGATCTATGCCGAAGGCCAGCGCCGCTACGTTGAATCGCTGTCCAGCTACGCCCGGATGTTCCTTGGGCAGATGGACAAGCCAGACGTCGACGCCATTGACGGCCTGTCGCCTGCCATCTCCATCGACCAGAAGACCACCAGTAAGAACCCGCGCTCCACCGTGGGCACGGTCACGGAGATTTACGACTATCTGCGCCTTTTGTGGGCACGTGTCGGCATTCCGCACTGCCCCAAATGCGGCAAGCCCATCGAGCGGCAAACGGTGGACCAGATCGTCGACCAGATCATGCAGCTGCCCGAAAAAACGCGTTTTCAGGTGCTTGCGCCCGTCGTGCGCGGCAAAAAAGGGGAGCACCAAAAGGTGTTCGAGGACGCCCGCCGCAGCGGCTATGCCCGCGTGCGCGTGGATGGCAGCCTCTATGACCTCACGGAGACCATCCAGCTGGATAAAAACAAAAAGCACCACATCGACGTGGTCATCGACCGACTTGTCATGAAGCCGGACCTTGCCCGCCGCCTGACGGACTCTGTGGAAACGGCGCTGGCGCTGGCCGGCGGCCTGGTCGCCATCGACCTTGTGGGGGAAGACCGGGAGCTTTCCTTCTCGCAGAATTATGCCTGTGAGCAGTGCGGCATCAGTATGCCGGAGCTCAGCCCCCGGATGTTCTCGTTCAACAATCCCTTTGGCGCGTGCCCCATCTGCACGGGCCTTGGCACGCGGCTGGAAGCCGACCCGGAGCTTATCATTCCCGACCCCTCCAAGTCCATTTTGCAGGGTGCCATTCAGGCCTCGGGCTTTAACAACGTCAAAGACGACTCCATCGCGCGGATGTACTTTGACGCGCTGGCAAAAAAATATCACTTCTCCCTCACCGACCCGTTCTCCGACCTGCCGCAGGCAGCCAAGGACGCCATCCTCTACGGCACGGGCAAGGAGAACCTCACCGTCTATTATGAGCGCGCCAACGGCCGCGGTACGCTGGAACGCCCGTTCGAGGGCGTGCTCAATAACATCAGCCGCCGCTTTGCCGAAACGCAGTCCGAGGCCATGCAGAAAGAGCTTGAAGAATGCATGGCCGCCCGCCCCTGCCCCAAGTGCCGCGGCAAACGCCTGAACGAGCTGGCGCTCGCCGTCACCGTGGGCGGCATGGGCATCATGGACTTCTGCGCCCTTCCGGTGTCCGACGCGCTGGACTTTGTAAACGGCCTCAAGCTCACCGGCTCCATGGCCGTCATTGCCGAGCAGATCCTGCGGGAGCTGCGTTCCCGCCTCGGCTTTCTCAAGGCCGTGGGGCTGGATTACCTCACGCTCTCCCGCGCTGCGGCTACGCTGTCCGGCGGTGAGAGCCAGCGCATCCGGCTGGCCACGCAGATCGGCTCCAGCCTCATGGGCGTGCTCTACATCCTCGACGAACCGTCCATCGGCCTGCACCAGCGCGACAACGACAAGCTGCTCGGCACGCTGCGCGAGCTGCGCGACCTTGGCAACTCCGTGCTCGTTGTGGAGCACGATGAGGACACCATGCGCGCCGCCGATTTCATTGTGGACATCGGTCCGGGCGCGGGCGTTCACGGCGGCGAGGTCGTCGCCGCCGGCACGGTGCAGGACATCATGGCCTGCCCGCGCTCCATCACGGGGCAGTATCTCTCCGGCGTCAAAAAAATTCCCGTGCCGGCGCAGCGCCGCGCGGGCAACGGTAAAACGCTCACCGTCCGCGGCGCGGCGGAAAACAACCTGCGCCATATCGACATCTCCATTCCGCTCGGCACGTTCACGTGCGTCACCGGCGTGTCCGGCTCGGGCAAGTCGAGCTTTGTGAACGAAATTCTCTATAAAAAACTGGCCGCAGCCCTGAACCACGCCCGGCTGCGCCCCGGCAGGTTCGACACCATCGAGGGTCTGGAAGCGCTCGACAAGGTCGTCGGCATCGACCAGAGCCCCATTGGCCGCACCGCGCGCTCGAATCCCGCCACCTACACCGGCGTGTTCAACGACATCCGCGATCTGTTCGCCTCCACCGCCGACGCGCGCACGCGCGGCTACGGCCCGGGCCGCTTCTCGTTCAACGTCAAGGGCGGCCGCTGCGAGGCCTGCTGCGGCGACGGCCTTGTCAAAATCGAAATGCACTTTCTGTCCGACGTCTACGTGCCCTGCGAGGTCTGCGGCGGCAAACGCTACAACCGCGAAACGCTCGAGGTCCTCTATAAGGGCAAAAGCATTGCCGACGTGCTGGACATGACCGCAGAGGAGGCGCTCGGCTTCTTTGAGAACCTGCCAAAGATCCGGCAAAAGATCCAGACGCTTGTGGACGTGGGCCTTGGCTACATCAAGCTCGGCCAAAGCTCCACCACGCTTTCCGGCGGCGAGGCGCAGCGCGTCAAGCTGGCCACTGAGCTTTCCCGCCGCGCCACGGGCCGCACCATCTACATTCTCGACGAGCCCACCACCGGCCTGCACATCGCCGACGTGCACCGGCTCATTGATGTTTTGCAGCTGCTGGTGAGCAGCGGCAACACCGTGCTCGTCATTGAGCACAACCTCGACGTCATCAAGGTCGCCGACCATGTCATCGACCTTGGCCCGGAGGGCGGCGCTGGCGGCGGCACGCTCGTGTGCGCCGGCACGCCGGAGGACGTTGCCGCGTGCCCGCAGAGCTACACCGGCCAATATCTTAAAAAGCTCCTGTAATTTCTGCCGGAAGGAGATGTTCCCATGCCCATTCACGAAGGCCACCGCGAGCGTATGCGCCGTCAGATCGAAATGAGCGGCATGGACAGCCTGTCCGATGTGCAGCTTTTAGAGGTCGCGCTGTATTACGTCATCGCCCGCGGCGACACGAATGAACTGGCCCACCGCCTGCTCACACGCTTTGGCACGCTCTCCGGCGTTTTGGAAGCGCCGCGGGAGCTGCTGCTGCAGGTCGAAGGCGTTGGTGCGCGCACAGCTGACTTTTTAAAGCTGTTCATACAGATGGAACGCCGTCACCTCATCGACCGCGCGGATTATGACCGCATCCTTGACACCACGGCCAAATGCGGCCAGTACCTGCTGCCATACTTTCTCGGTGAGCCGGAGGAAGTCGTGTGGCTTTTGTGTTTGGACGGCAAGTGCAAGGTGCTCGACTGCCAGCTCATCC
>CAKTXB010000118.1 GCA_934630555.1 uncultured Oscillospiraceae bacterium | reverse complement strand
CACTGTTCTCTCCGCCCATGATACCGGCAAGACCCACAGGCTTCTCGGCGTCGGCAATGACGAGCATATCCGGCTGCAAATTGCGCACATTGCCGTCCAGCGTGGTGAGCGTCTTGTCGTCGCCCGCGCGGCGGACGATGATCTTGCCGCCGTTTACGTAGCGGTAGTCAAACGCGTGCATCGGCTGGCCGTATTCGATCATCACATAGTTTGTGATGTCCACAATATTGTTGATGGGCCGTACACCGGCCGAACGCAGACGCTGGCGCATCCACTTGGGGCTGGGCGCGATCTTCACGTTCCGCACCATACGCGCGGAATAGCGCAGGCACAGATCATCCGCCTGCACGTCTACGTCCAGAAGCTCCGAAAGCTCGCCCTTGCTGCCGCCCTTTACGACCGGCTCATGGCGGCGCATGGGCACGTTGAACGCCGCAGCCGTTTCGCGGGCAAGACCCAGCAGGCTGTAGCAGTCCGGCCGGTTGTTCGTGATCTCAAATTCCACGATGGAGTCGTCGTTGCCAATGACCTCGTTGATGTCCTGTCCGATGGTGCAGTCCTCGTCATTCAGGATCCAGATGCCGTCGGCATAGGCCTCCGGCACGTCGTTCTGCGTCAGGCCCAGCTCCGCAAACGAGCACAGCATCCCGCTCGACGCCACGCCGCGCAGCTTGCCGGCCGTGATGTGCACGCCGCCGGGGAGATAGGAGTCGTCCAGCGCTGTGGGCACAAGGTCTCCCTCGCGGACGTTCTGCGCGCCGGTCACGATCTGAATGGGCGCGCCTTTGCCGGTATCGACGGCGCACACCCACATATGGTCGGAGTTTTCATGCCGCTGCATGGATATGACCTTGCCCACGACGACGTTGCGGATCTCGGTGTCCAGCCGGGTCACGGTCTCAACCTTCTGTCCGGCGATGGTCATGATCTCGTCATATTCCCGGTCGGTCGCCTGAATATCTACAAACTCTTTCAGCCATTTTCTTGAAATGTTCATCTTTTTCCCCTCCTACTCAGAACTGCTCCAGGAAACGGACGTCGTTCTCAAAGATCATGCGCAGGTCGCCGATCTGGAAGCGGCGCATCGCCATGCGCTCCAGACCGATGCCGAACGCAAAGCCGGAATAGATCTCCGGGTCAATATCACAGCCAGAGAGCACCTTGGGGTGCACCATGCCGGCGCCCAGCAGCTCGATCCAGCCCTCGCCCTTGCACGTGGGGCAGCCCACGCCGCGGCACTTGAAGCACTGCACGTCCACCTCGCAGCTCGGCTCAGTGAACGGGAAATGGTGCGGACGGAACCGAATGACGGAATCTTCGCCGTACATGGCTTTGATGAGCGTTTCCAGCGTGCCTTTGAGGTCCGCCATCGTCACGCCCTTGTCGATGACCAGACCCTCGATCTGGTGGAACATCGGCGAGTGTGTGGCGTCCACCTCATCCTTGCGGTACACGCGGCCCGGGGCCAGAATGCGGATGGGCGGGTTCTTGATGCGCTCCATGGCGCGGATCTGCATGGGGCTCGTCTGCGTGCGCAGCAGCACCTCCTCATCGTCGGTGATGTAGAACGTATCGCTGCGGTCGCGCGACGGGTGGTTGGCTTCAATGTTCAGGCGCGTAAAGTTGTAGTCGGCCAGTTCTACCTCCGGGCCGTCCAGGATCTCAAAGCCCATGGAGATGAACAGGTCCTTTGCCTCATCCAGCGCAATGTTCATCGGGTGCCGGTGGCCCAGCCGCACCGGCTCGCCGGGAATGGTCACGTCCACGGCTTCGGCGCGGAGCTTTGCCTCCATGGCCTTGGCCTTGAGGGCCGTTTTGGCCTCGTCGAGTTTTTCCTCAATGGCCGCGCGCACGTCGTTTGCCATCTGGCCCATGACGGGGCGCTCTTCGGCGGAGAGCTTGCCCATCATCTTGAGCACACCCGTCAGTTCACCCTTTTTGCCAAGGAAACGGACGCGCAGCGCGTCCAGCTCATTGGTGTCGGATACCGCGTTCAGCGCGTCCAGCGCCTCCTGCCGAATCTTTTCAAGCTGCTGTTTCATATTGCTGCATTCTCCTTTGAATACGATTTTACAAAATAAAAAAGCCCTTCTTCCCACAATAGGGGACGAAAGACCTTGCTTCCGCGGTACCACCCGCAATTCGCCGTTCCGGCGCGCTTTTGCCCATAACGGAGGCTGCCGGCGCGCCCTACTTTGGTTCAGGCGGCTGCTCACGGGAGAAAGCCCTGAAAGCACCGATCTGCACAGTGCTGATTTTAACACCGGCAGCAAGCGGTTTCCAGCATCCCGCTCTCTCTTTGGCTGCCTGACAGTGTTTGGACGGCCCGGTCATTGCATTTTCCAATATTGCAGATATTCTAACACATCCGCTGTGCGTTTACAAGAATAAAATTGACTGTTTTGCCGCCCGGCGCTATAATAACAGAAAAAAGGGGAGGCGAACGCGATGAAACATCCGCTCTGGCTGGCGCAGCAGACGAATGCGAAGCTCATCCGGGATCTGTTGCCTGTCCGGCCGCGCAATTCGCACAAGGGCGATTATGGCAGCGTTCTGCTGCTGTGCGGATCGACCGGCCTTACCGGCGCGGCAGTTTTGGCGGCGCAGGCCGCGTCACGCACGGGCAGCGGCCTTGTGTTTCTTGGTGTGCCGCAGGTCGTCTATCCTATCTGCGCCGCACAGTGCCGCAGTCAGATCGTGTTTCCGCTTGCATGTGACGGACAGGGGCGGCTCAGTCTTGCAGCACTGGAGGAAATAAAGGCACGCCTTCCGCGCATGGACGCGGTACTCCTGGGGCCGGGCCTTGGGCGCGGCGGCGACCTGCCCGCACTTGTGCGCGCCGTGCTTTCCACCTGCCGGGTGCCGCTGGTGTTGGATGCCGATGGTCTAAACGCGTTGGACGGACATATAGATGTTCTGCGTGGAAGTACGTGCCCTCTCGTTCTCACGCCGCATGACGGCGAGTTTCTCCGTCTGGGCGGCGACCCCATGGCCATTGACCGGGTAGAGGAGGCCCGCCGCATGGCGCGCCTTGGCACGTGCGTGCTGCTGCTCAAGGGACATCGGACCATCATCACCGACGGCCATACCGTCTACCGCAACACGACCGGGAACCCCGGTCTTGCCTGCGGCGGCAGCGGCGATGTACTGGCGGGCATTTTGGTGTCGCTGCTGGGGCAGCACGTTATGCCGCTGGAGGCGGCCGCGGCGGCTGCTTGGCTGCACGGCGCTGCCGGCGACATGTGCGCCGGGCGGCTTGGTGAGTATGGCATGATCCCCGAAGATCTGCTCCCGGTGCTTCCGCGACTTTTAAAATGAGCGGGTGGTTTTTTGCGCCGGTTCCGGTCTGTCCTTGCCATAACGCTGCTGCTTACGATCCTGACGCTTTCCGGCTGCCGCGCAGCCGACGACGCCATGCAGCAGGCGCTGCGGATGCGCACAGCGCTGCTCACGGCGGGCAGCTGCACATTTCAGGCGGATATTTCCGCCAGCTACGACGACGTGCGCTATGACTTTTCTCTGGACTGTACCTGCGATACCGATGGCGCAGCCACCATGACCGTCACCGCGCCGCAGACGCTGGCCGGCATCGCCGCCAGCATTCAGGGCACACAGGCCGATGTGACCTATGACGACACGTCTATTGCCTTCGGCCTGCTCGCGGGCGGGCACCTGGCGCCCATGCAGCTGCCGCAGCTGCTCACACAGGCTCTGTCTGGCGACTATATCCGCGCCGCCGGCAGTGACCATGATACGCTGCGCGTCACCTATCTGCACGGTTATGATGACGAAGAGCTGGTCGTGGACGTCTGGTTTTCCGCCGCCTGCCTGCCGCAGTATGCCGAGGTCACCTACGACGGCCAGACACTGCTCACGGCTGCCATTACAAATTTTGTCCTTGCGGACGCAACTTCCTGAATCCCAAAAGAGGCCATTATGAAAACACTCAAACGAACCTGGGCGGAAATTTCGCTCGATGATCTGGAACACAACTACCGCGCCATTCGCGCGCACATTCCGCCCACTTGCAAATTCCTTGGCGTTATGAAGGCGGACGCCTACGGACACGGCGCTGTGTCCGTCAGCGGAAAGCTCACGGAGCTGGGCTGCGACTATCTGGCGGTGTCCAATCTGGAAGAGGCGGTGCAGCTGCGCCGCGCGGGCGTGCGCCTGCCGGTGCTCATCCTTGGCTATACGCCGCCGGAATACGCCGACACCATGGTGTTCATGGACCTGACACAGGAGATCCACGCGCTGGACTATGCCGAGGCGCTGGAGGAGCGCCTGCGCGGAACGAATTACATTCTGAACGTACACCTCAAGCTCGACACCGGTATGGGGCGTATCGGCTTTTTCAGCAACGGCGTGACCAGCGAGCTCTCGCAGCTTTCCGCGGTCGCGGCGCTGCGCCATCTGCATATCGAAGGGGTGTTTACGCACTTTTGCGTGGCCGACAGCCGCGCGCCGGAGGACATTGCCTTTACGCGTGCGCAGTACCGGAATTTTCTGGATGGCGTAGCCGCTCTGGAACAGTGCGGTGTTCACCCGGAGCTGCGCCACTGCGCCAACTCCGGCGCAACGATCTTGTATCCGGAGTACAGTCTGGATATGGTGCGCCCCGGCGTGGCGCTCTACGGCTGCGCGCCGTCGGGTGACTGCGCGGGCGTGCTCGACCTGCGCCCGGTCATGACGCTGCGCACGACCATTGCGCAGATCCGCGACGTTGCAGCGGGAACGTCCATCAGCTATGGCCGCACCTACACCGCGCCGCGCGCGCTGCGCATGGCCGTCCTGCCCGTGGGGTATGCCGACGGGCTGTGGCGGTGTCTGTCCGGCAAGGCAAAATTCCGCCTGCACGGAAAGGACGTGCCGGTCATCGGCCGCATCTGCATGGATATGTGCATGGTGGACATCACCGATGTGCCAGAGGCGAAGGTCGGCGATGTGCTCACGCTCTTCGGCTATGACGAGGACGGTGCGGTCGTGCCGGTGGAGCGCCTGTCCGACGCAGCCGGAACGATCAGCTATGAGCTGCTGTGCACCATCTCCAAGCGCATCGCGCGGCTGTATTTTGCCGGCGGCAGACAATCGGAGATCCTGCAATATATCGTTTAAGCTCATCTGCCGAGGCGGCCGTCGCCGTTTCGGCAGATTTTGCATAGTATGGTCTGAGAGCTTTGCCGGCGGTATATTTTGGCCGCAGCGTGGGAGAATACTAAGGAACCTCTGGTTTGCCCGCAGGCGCTGACCGCGCTTGCCGATTTGTCCGGAGTTTCCTGAAGCCCCGCCGGGAACGTCTGCCCGGCGCGCTATTTTTCCGCGGAGTGTGAAGCGAATGGATACGAACGTAAAACGCGGCGATATATTCTACGCCGACCTCAGCCCGGTCGTTGGCAGTGAGCAGGGCGGCACGCGCCCGGTGCTCATTGTGCAGAACGACACCGGAAACCGCCATTCCCCAACAGTCATCGCCGCAGCGATCACAAGCCAGACCGGCAAGGCGCGTCTGCCGACGCATATTGCGCTCTCCGGCCACGACGTCGGGCTGAGCAAGGATTCCATCGTTCTGCTCGAGCAGATCCGCACCATTGACAAGCGCCGCCTGCGTGAGCATATGGGCCACGTGGACGACAGTCTTATGAACCAGGTCGATTCTGCCATTGCTGTCAGCTTTGGCCTGCAGGCCACCTGAAAAGTCCGGGATACCGGGCGCGCCCCCGGCATAGACTGATGCCGGGGGCGATGCTGTGGAGTTTCCGATTTTTGCAGACGGCGCGCAGGTCGGCAGCCTGACTGTTACGCGCGATGGCCTGTACTGGCAGCTGGACGCGATATGCCGGCCGCAGCCTGGCGGCGTCACGCGGCTGTACGGTGCGCCGCCGGACGGCGCGCCGCAGCGTCTGGGCGTTTTTGTGCCCGAGGGGGCACAGCTGCATCTGACACGAAAGATCGCCGCGCGGCAGCTGCTGGTCGGGGATGGGTGGACATTTTCCTGCCGCCGGCCGGAGCGGGCAGCGCAGATCGCGGGCCATCGTGTGCCGGGCGGCGAGATCGTCACCGAACACGGTGTGCGTCGGCTCTATGTTCCGTATCAGCCCGGTCAGCCGTTTGCGCTGATGGAATACGTCTGCTTTTTCACATTTTCCCGTCAGAAAGACACCTGGTACTGGATGTGCGCGCTGAATGATGAGAATTGTCCGATTTTTGTTGACAAACCGCTGGAATGTGATACAATAAAACAAGTTTCATAGAACCGTGCTGAGAAGAAGTCAGCCGCAATGTCTGTGCGTCCAGAGAGAAGGGAACTGCTGAGACCCCTTC